>CAZJEH010000007.1:0-5298 GCA_964544905.1 uncultured Gemmatimonas sp. | reverse complement strand
GGGTACTCCACGATCTGGCTCGCCCGCGCGGTGATGGTCGCTCTCCTCATCGTCTGCGCCGAGATGATCAGGCGCGCGTGGACGAGGAATTCACGGCGCTCCGTCGATCTGGACGACGCCGCTCACGCCAGATAGGACCGGGACATGGTTGCAGCGGTGATGCAGGCTGCGGAGGGGGGGATCGACGGGGGGGCGCTTGCCTTCATGCTCATCAGCATCGGGGCTGTGACGACGCTCACGATCTGGTGCTTCACGCGGGTCCTCAGCACACGTCGGCACTTCGATCCTGACGGCACGGGTCCGGCCCGTCCTCCTGTCGCCGGAGAAGTCGAAGGGAGGAAGGAGCCCTGAGCATTTCTCTGAACGGGATGAACCCGTCCGTGGATGACCTGCTGGCCGTGCCCATGGCCCGGCGGCCCAAACTCGAAGAAATCTCGCGGCTCGCCTCCTCGGCGAACAACGTGGTACTGACCACGCATGTGAACGCCGATGGGGATGGAGCGGGATCGGAGGCGGCGGTTGCCGCCTGGCTGGAAAGTGTCGGGGTTCACTGCACCATCGTGAACCCGTCTCCCTTCCCGAAAAACTTCCGATTCCTGCTTCCACGAGAAGGGCTGGTCGTCGACCTGAGCGATGATCGCGCCTCGCAGGTGATCGCCGATGCCGACCTGGCTATCGTGCTCGACACGAGCGAGCCGACGAGGATAGCGCCCCTCGATACCCTCCTGTCGCACGTGCCGGTGTTGGTCATCGACCACCACCCGCCTGGCCCGTCATCGGTCGGGAGAGGGATCCAGGATCCCACCGCCGCCGCGACGGGAGAGCTGGTCTACGACCTGATCGCCAGCTCCGGGGATCCTTGGCCGGAGGGCGCGTCGACCGGTGTGTACGTGGCCATCGTCAGCGATACAGGGTCGTTCCGCTTCTCCAACACGACGCCGAGGGCGCATCTCATCGCGGCGGAAATGCTGTCGCGCGGAGTCAACCCGGAGGCGATCTTCGAGCGCCTGTTCGCCACCGCTCCGATGCGCCGGCTCGAGCTTCTCCGCGAAGCCCTCGCCCGGTTGCACTACGAGCCGGATCTCGGCATCGCGTGGATGGTCGTTCCTAAGGAGATCACCGACCATCTCGAGTCGACCCAGGAGGACTACGAGGGGCTGATCGACCACGCCCGCTCTCTGGATGGCAGCCGCGTCGCGATCCTCTTCCGGGAAACCTCACCGACCGAGACGAAGGTATCGCTCCGATCCACCGGCCCGATCGACGTGAACCGGATCGCCCGGCAATTCGGGGGCGGGGGGCACGTGAAGGCAGCGGGCGCAACCATTCCACTCCCCGCAGAGGACGCGGTAGAGCAGGTGCTCGCGAGGGTGCGGGAGGCCATCGCCGAAGGGGGTACGGGGCTTCCCGCTAACGGACGAGGATAGGGGGCTGTCGGAGAGACCGCCCCCGTGGCCGCGAGGGGAAGTCCAGCCTGCCGATGGGAAAAATTGTCATCCCCGCGCTCGTGACGACGAGGCAGAGCTAGTGGCAGGTTTCCGCAAGTCGGAAAGTGGAACTCACTACCGGCTCGTCCGGTCTCCTCTCTTGGGTAGAGACCCACCCCGCGCTCTTGACTCGGCCCTGCAGTCCGACTCTCCCGCGTAGCTCCTGATTCGTATCCTGACCCATCTGGCTCACCAGGTGCCGAGGAGTGCGGATCCCTCGGCTTCGCTCCGGATGACAGGGGAGGGAAGAGCGGTGCCACACCGAACCCGGATTCCCCCCTCAATCCCCCTCGAGGTACGTGTACCCGGCGAGTCCCTCGATATAGTCCGCGATGAAGGCGTTCGCCTCCTGCCTCGACAGCCCGGTCGCCCGGTGGACCTTCTTCCGGAAGGTCGAGATCAGCGCCTGCGCGTCGAACTGCACATAGTTCAGGACCTCCGTGATGGTGTCGCCGTGTACGAGGTCGGTGATCTCGTAGGTGTCTCCATCGCGGCCGAGGCGGAGGTGCACGGCGTTCGTATCCCCGAACAGATTGTGCAGATCGCCGAGGATCTCCTGGTAGGCGCCGGTGAGGAAGATCCCCAGGATGTACTGGTCGCTGTTCTTGAGCGGGTGAAGCTCGAGGGTTCGCTTCTCAGGACGCCCGCCGGTGAACCGGTCGATCTTCCCATCCGAATCACAGGTGACGTCGTGCAGGGTCGCGCGTTGTGTCGGCTCTTCGTCGAGCCGATGGATGGGCATGATCGGAAAGAGCTGGTCGATCGCCCACGAGTCCGGGAGCGACTGGAACAGGGAGAAGTTGCAGAAGTAGCGATCCGTCAGGAGGACATCCAGCTCGGGCAGGATCTCCTCGTACTCTCCCGGATCCTCGGCTGCCAGCTTGGCGATGCGGTTCATCACCGCAAGGTGCAGGCGCTCGACCGCCGCTCGATCCCGCAACGACAGCACGCCGCTGTTGAACAGCAGTTGCGCCTGCTCCTTGGCGAAGGCGGCATCGTGGTAGATCTCGCGGAGGTTCCGGGTGGTAACCTCCTCGTACGTGGCCGCCAGCTCGTGAACGAGGGCGTGCGCATCCTCGTCGACCTCCTCCCGCTCGCCGACCAGTTGCGTCTCGAGGTCGATCACGTTCACGAGCAGCATCGCGTGATGAGCGGTCAGCGCGCGGCCCGACTCGGAGATGACGTTGGGCATGGGCACCTCGCTCTCTCGGCACGCCTCCGCCAGCGAGTAGATCACGTCGTTGGCGTACTCCTGGACGGAGTAGTTGACGCTGGCGTTGGCGGTCGAACGGCTCCCGTCGTAGTCGACCCCCAGCCCGCCGCCAACGTCGACGTACTCCACGTCCACCCCCATCTGCCGCAACTCGACGTAATA
Organism: uncultured Gemmatimonas sp.; assembly: GCA_964544905.1. Taxonomy (GTDB): domain Bacteria; phylum Gemmatimonadota; class Gemmatimonadetes; order Longimicrobiales; family Longimicrobiaceae; genus WHSP01. Next base: position 2,436 of record CAZJEH010000007.1, on the reverse strand, counting down.
GCGGCTCACCTCCGCCATTGCCGTCTTCACGTTGCGGATGTCCGGGATCTGCGATCCGAGATGGAAGTGGATCAGCTTGAGCGTGCTCAGCTTGCCCGCCTTCTCGAGCTTGTCCAGCACCATGACCAGCTGGGCGGCGCTGAGACCGAACTTGCTCCGTTCACCGCCCGTCTCCGCCCACTTGCCCGACCCGCTCGAAGCCAGCTTGATCCGCACCCCGGCCGTCGGCTCGACGTTCATCTCCTCGGCGACCTTCAAGAGGACGTCGACCTCGTTGATCTTTTCGAGGACGATGAAGACGGTGTGGCCGAGCTTCTGTCCCATCAGGGCCAGGCGGATGAACTCCTCGTCCTTGTAGCCGTTGCAGACGATGACGTGGTCGGTCCGCTCGCTGAGCGCGAGGACGGCCTGGAGCTCCGGCTTACTCCCGACTTCGAGCCCGACGTGGTGTGTGCGACCGAAGTCGAGGATCTCCTCGACGACGTGTCGCTGTTGGTTGACCTTGATCGGATAGACGGTCGTGTATTTGCCCTCGTACTCGAAGTCTTCGATCGCCCGCTGGAAGCGCAGCGCGAGGGTCTCGATCCGGGTACGGAGGATATCCGAGAAGCGAAGCAGCAGCGGAAGGGCGACTCCCTGCGCGGCGAGATCCTGGGCGATCTCGTACAGGTCGAGGCTCCGTGAGGGATCCTTCGTCGGGTGAACGGTCAGGTGCCCCTTCGAGTTGATGCCGAAGTAGCCGATCCCCCATCCCTCGACGTTGTACAGTTCGAGGGAGTCTTCTATGGTCCAGTTGTCTGCCATCTCGATCTGGTTGGAGGTCCTTCCCTGCGGCCGGTCCGCTTCAGCCGAATCAAAGAATCTGCCGATACGCGACCCCCGAGGGAAGGGGCCGGGACCCCGGTAGCCCATCGGCGGGGTGGGGAGGCGTGCAACGTTTGCCCGGCGCTGCGGCTAGCGCTCCGCATCACCTCCCTGCCGGTGCGCTACGCTCGGTGCAACTGGACAATCACGCGGCGAAATTTCGTCGACCAAACCCCTCGGATGTTTCGGTTCGCCAACCCCAGGGGAGCAAGGCCGATGGCGTTGACCTAAACTGAAGCGGGACGAACTGCTTGCGGTTCGGCGGGGCCGTCGGAGCGCAGACCTTCGGAGTGGGTTCGGCGCGAAGCTACTTCCGGGGGCCGCCCCGCCTCAGGCCGCGTGCCCGGCCTCCCGACGTCGGCACCGCGTCTTTAAGGAGAGGTGGCGCGGATTCCGGCCGTTCGATACGATACCCGGCTGGCGATGAAAGTCGCCGGGAAGGCGGGCTGGGCGTCAATGATGTCCGTTGGGAACACTGCACTGCGCGCGGTATGCTTCTCGAGCTGGACACACCGGAGGGTCAGCGACCTCTTATCGGGCGGTCGGTGGAACTGGGTGAGATCACGGACGTCCTCGACTCGGCCGCTTCGGGCCGCGGCGGCGCCCTGCTACTCGTCGGGGACAGCGGGGTCGGCAAGAGCCGGCTACTGCTGGCCGGTCGCCGCGAGGCCGAGCGGCGGGGATGGCAGACGGCGGTCGGGCGGGCATACCCGGTCGAGCGCGGCATCCCGTACGCTCCCTTCGCCGACGCGTTCGTCCCCATGCTGCGCGACCTGTCCCCGCCCGAGCTGGTCGCGATCACGCGTGGCGGGGAGGCGGAGTTGGCTGAGATGCTCCCCGGCCTGCAGATGGACGTTGTCGAGAAGGTCGGCCCCTCCGAACCGCCCGAAGAGCGGAAGACCCGTCTGCTCTGGAACTTCTTCGAGTTCCTCGGTCGCGTGTCGGCGAAGCAGCCGTTGTTGCTGGTCATCGACGACCTCCAGTGGGCTGACGCGTCCTCGCTGGAACTGCTGCACTTCATTGTCCGTCAGATCGGCGCGCTGCGAGTGGCCGTACTCTGCGCGTTCAACGACAGCGTAGTCACTCACGACCCGGGTCTCACCACGGCAGAGCAGGCGTTGCGGAATCTTCCGACCGTACGTCTGGTTCGGGTCGATCCGCTCAGCGAGTCCGAGACGCGCGAACTGGTTCAGCAGCACTTCGGCGTGGGCGAGGTCGTCGTCCGGGCGTTTTGCAGGCGACTTCATTCCTGGACCCGGGGCAACCCCTTCTTCATCCGCGAGACACTGGATACGCTGGTCGCGAGCGGCAGGTTGAAGTGCGATCAGGGCCATTGGACGGGCTGGGACCTGGACACGCTCGACCTCCCGGCGTCGATACGCGACAGCGTGCTGGCCCGGTTGAGCAACCTTACGGCCAGGGGTCGTGAGATCGCGGATCTCCTGGCTGTGGTCGGCACGAGTGTCTCCCACGATCTGCTCTGCCGCATCGCGGGTGTGCCGGAGCCCGACGTGGTGCGTGCCGTCGACGAGCTGCGTGCGCGAGGCGTGATCGACGAGCGGCTGCATCTCG
>CAZJEH010000006.1:0-40541 GCA_964544905.1 uncultured Gemmatimonas sp. | reverse complement strand
GGGAGGAGATCTTCGTGGGCCCAACGCCGGTAAAAGCGCTCGGAGCGACCGACCAGCACTCCCAGGTGCAGCTCTACATCGAGGGCCCCTTCGATAAGACGATCACCTTCCTGATCGAGCAGGAGCGGGCCGAGGACATTTCCATTCCCAGCCTGTACCCGGACGTGCCGGAGCTCGGGTACCTCGGCGGGCACACCCTCGCGGAGCTGCTCCGCATCGAGAAGGAAGCCACCGAAGCCGCGCTGACCCAGCGCGGTCGCATGAACATGACGATCGAGCTACCACGGATCGACGCACACGCCGTCGGCGAGCTTCTCTTCATGCTACAGGTCGCCACCGTCTACGCGGGCGGCTTCTACGACGTCAACCCGCTGGACCAGCCGGGCGTCGAGCTCGGCAAGCAGCTCACCTACGGAATCATGGGCCGTTCCGGCTTCGAGTCGGCACGTGCCGAGTGGGAGAGCCGGGAGGCGAAGCGGGAGGAGTGGCAGGTCTGACGAACCGTCGGCGCAGCCTCAGGCTTCAGTGCGTAGAGGGACGGCCCGTGGTTGGTTCAGCGGAGGCGTGTGCATTTTCACGAACATTGCGCTCTTCAGGAGGGTACCAGGACGCGAGCACGAAACCCCCTCATAGGAGAGATCGATAGATGGAGAAGCTTCGGGTAGTAGGGCTGATGACGCTGCTCACCCTGCTGCTGGTCGGGTTGGGTGGCTACATCGGTGGAAATGGCGGGGCCGCGCTCTTCTTCGTGATCGCGCTGGTGATGAACTTCGGGATGTACTGGTTCAGCGACAAGATCGTGCTGAAGCAGTACCGCGCGCACGTGATCAGGCCGGGCGAGGAGGGCGGGAGGTTCGATCCCCTCTATCAGATGGTCGACCGGCTCCGCCAGAACGCGGGAATGCCGATGCCGGTGGTGGCGATCTCCGAGCAGCCGCAGCCGAACGCGTTCGCGACCGGCCGCAACCCGAAGAACGCCGTTGTCTGTGTTACCCGCGGGATGTGGGACCTGGTGACCCACGGCCATATGACCGTCGATGAGCTCGAAGCCGTCATGGCGCACGAGCTCGCCCACATCAAGCACTACCACATGCTGGTCGGCACTATCGCGGCGAGCATGGCCGGTGCGGTGATGATGATCGGCAACATGCTGAAATGGGGCGCCATCTTCGGGATGGGCGGCCGCGACGGAGAGAACGGCAACCCGCTCGCGGTGCTCGCCCTGGCCATCCTCGCGCCGATTGCCGCGCTGGTAGTGCAGATGACGATTTCGCGCCGCAACGAGTTCGAGGCCGACGCTGGCGCGGCGAGCATCAGCGGCAAGCCGCTCGCCCTGGCGTCGGCGCTGCAGAAGATCGAGCGCATTGCGTTGCATCGGCCGATGGACGTGAGCCCGTCCGCCGCCCATCTGGCCATCGTCAACCCGATCGCCAGCCTGGGCTCCATCACGAACCTCTTCCGGACCCACCCGCCCACGGAGGACCGCGTCGCGCGGCTCCAGCAGATCGCGGCCAAATCGGGCGCGGCGTGGCTGAACCGGTAAGCAGGCGCGTTCCTGCATCGGTCGATTCCAGGTACCTGATCGTCCTGAACCCCGTTGCCGGGGGTGAGAACCCGAGACGAGTGCGTCGCCAGATCGGCGGCGCACTCGCCGTACGTGGGGCCCCTTTCGATCTGGCGGAGACGACGGCCGCGGGCGATGCCGAGCGCCTGGCGAAGGAGGCGGTGCAACTGGGATATCGCTGCGTCGTTGCGGCCGGCTTCGACCTCGTGGAGACCGCCGCCCCTGGCGACGCCGCGGAACTCGCGCGGGAGGCGGTCCGCCTCGGATACGGCGCGGTGGTAGCGGCCGGCGGCGACGGCACGATCGCCGAGGTGATCACGGGGCTCGCCGGCAGCTCTACGGAACTCGGCATCATCCCGCTGGGGACGGCCAACCTGGTGGCCGCGAATCTCGGTATTCCGACGGGTGTCGATCGGGCCGTCGAAACGCTCGTCAACGGCAAGCCAATGCCGATGGATGTGGGCCAGCTCGGTGACGGGCGCTACTTCGCCCTGATCGCCGGTGCGGGCTGGGACGCCGAGGTGATGCAGGCCGCCACCCGCGAGATGAAGGACCGGTTGGGATTCGGCGCTTATCTGCTCGCCGCTGCCCGCAAGGCCGTGACGCCACCCTCCGCCCTTTTCCGGATCACCGCCGACGATCAGCATTTCGAGATCCGCGCGGCTACGGTGCTCGTCGCCAATGTCGGCCAGATCTTCCATACCATCCTGCCGCTCGAGCTGCAGATCGCACCGGCCACGTCCATCAGCGACGGTCTGCTCGACGTCTGCATCTTCGCCCCCCGCAGCCTGCCCGACGTCGCGGCGGTCCTCTGGCGCGTGGCGAGCAAACGGTATGCGGGGGACGATCGCATGATCTTCCTGCAGGCTCGCGAGATCCGGATCGAGTCCGACCCTCCCGTGATCGCCCAGGTGGATGGCGACGTTACGGGTGAGACGCCCCTGGTCGCCAGGGCGGTGCCGGGTGGCGTGCGGGTCAGGAGGTGAGAGCGCGGGGTCGACGGTGTTGATCCGCGAGCCCCAAGCCGGATGACTTCAATCCGGACTACGTGAACGTGTCTCTCCGACAGGTGTCCAGACGGTCGGGCAGGATCGCCGGTTGAATCTCGCCCTTCCGTCACCTACGTTCAGCGGATGGCCGAAGAATTCCTCGTCGTACGCGGTGCACGCGAACACAACCTCAAGAACATCGATGTGACGATCCCCCGTGATCGGCTGACGGTCCTCACGGGGCTCAGCGGCAGCGGGAAGTCGTCACTGGCTTTCGACACGATCTACGCGGAGGGGCAGAGACGCTACGTCGAGTCACTCTCGGCGTATGCTCGACAGTTTCTGGGCTTGATGGAAAAGCCGGACGTCGATGCGATCGAAGGCCTCTCTCCCGCCATTTCCATCGAGCAGAAGACCGCCAGCCGCAACCCGCGGTCAACGGTTGGCACAGTCACCGAGATCTACGACTACCTGCGACTGCTGTGGGCGCGTGTGGGGACGCCACACTGTCCGTCCTGCGGCAGGCCCGTTCGCCGGCAGAGCGCGACGCAGATCGTGGATCAGGTACTCGGGTGGCCGGAAGGATCGCGCATCGAGGTGCTGGCTCCACTCGTCCGCGGAAGGAAGGGCGAGTTCCGGGAGTTGTTCGAGGAGATGCTGCGAAAGGGGTTCGTGCGGGCCCGCGTCGATGGCGAACTGGTCGAGCTGCAGTCGCCCCCAGCCCTGGCGCGCCGCCAGAATCACGACATCTCGATCCTCGTCGACCGCCTCGTCGTTCGTCGTGACGATCGTCAGCGGCTCGCCGACTCCATCGAAACGGCCCTGCGCGTGGCCGACGGTGTGGTCGAGGTAGCTCTGCACGGCGACTCCGGGGTCGAGACGAACGTTTTCTCGGAGCGCTACGCCTGTCCGAACTGCGGAGTCAGCCTGCCCGAGCTGGAACCGCGGCAGTTCTCGTTCAACTCCCCGTACGGAGCGTGCACAGCCTGCGGCGGCCTGGGCACCCGGAAGGAGCCGAACCCGGAGTTGGTCATCGGCGACCATTCCATCTCCATCCTGGAGGGGGTGATCCTCCCCTGGGGCGTCCCCCGCGGCCACCTGCGGTCGACGATCCTCGAAGGCCTGGCCAACGCGCTCGGGTTCGACCTCAACACCCCTTGGGGAGAGCTTCCAGCGGACGTCCGCTCGATCCTCCTCAACGGAACGTCCGCCGCGCCAGCGAGCGCCCGTAAGGGCCTGCGTTGGGGCGGGATCCTCAACGACGTCGAGCAGCGCTACCGCGATACGATGAGCGACGCGGTGCGGGCGCAGCTCGAGGAGTTCATGTCGACGCTGCCCTGCACGGTCTGTGGCGGTCGCAGGCTGCGACCCGAAAGCCTCGCGGTCCAAGTCGATGGGACGTCGCTCGGCGAGGTCGTCGAGATGTCGGTCGACGAAGCGCTCGAGTTCTTCGGCGGCCTGGCCGAACGCGCCCGTCTCCCGACGGAGATCGCCGGCCCCATCCTGAAGGAAGTCATCGAACGGCTTCGCTTCCTGGCCGATGTGGGGCTCGAGTACCTCACGCTAGGCCGATCCGCCGAAACGCTATCCGGTGGGGAAGCGCAGCGGATTCGGTTGGCCACGCAGATCGGATCGCGGCTGGTTGGCGTGCTCTACATCCTGGACGAGCCGTCCATAGGACTCCATCAGCGTGACAACCGGCGGCTGTTGTCCACGCTGCAGCAGCTGCGTGATCTGGGCAACACGGTCATCGTCGTCGAGCACGACGAGGAGACAATCCGATCGGCCGATCACGTGCTGGACCTCGGCCCGCGCGCGGGGCGTCACGGCGGCCACGTGGTCGCCTCGGGGTGCGTCGAGGACATCATGGCGGAGCCCGCTTCGCTCACCGGCGCGTACCTCCGCGGGGAGAAGCGGATCCCGATCCCCGAGCGGCGGCGCGACCCGCGCCCCGGGCGGGAGCTGGTGATCGAGGGAGCACGGGAGCACAACCTCAAGAACGTCACGGTGCGGATCCCGCTCGGCTGCTTCGTCACGGTCACGGGGGTATCCGGTTCGGGCAAGTCGACCCTGATCAACGACATCCTCTGGAAGACGCTATCGCGGCGGTTCTACCGGGCCAGGCTCGTTCCCGGCGTTCATGACCGGGTGACGGGCCTGGAGCTCATCGACAAGGTCGTAGACATCGATCAGTCCCCGATCGGACGCACGCCGCGGTCGAACCCGGCAACGTACACCGGGCTGTTCACAATCATCCGGGAGCTGTTCGCCGACCTGCCCGAGAGCCGCATGCGCGGGTACTCGCCCGGCCGGTTCTCCTTCAACGTGAAGGGCGGCCGATGTGAGGCTTGCCAGGGTGACGGCCTGGTGAAGATCGAGATGCACTTCCTGCCGGACGTTTATGTCCCCTGCGAGGTCTGCCATGGGAAGCGCTACAACCGGGAAACGCTCGAGGTCTTCTACAAGGGTCACTCGATAGCGGACGTCCTCGATCTGACGGTCGACGAGGCGCTCGAACTCTTCGAGGCCGTGCCGCGGCTCGCGCGCCATCTCCGCACGCTTTCCGACGTTGGCCTCGGGTACATTCACCTCGGCCAACCCGCGACTACCCTCTCAGGCGGTGAGGCACAGAGGGTCAAGCTCGCCACCGAACTGGCGCGCCAGGCGACGGGCAGCACACTCTACATCCTCGACGAGCCGACGACCGGTCTCCACTTCGAGGACGTGCGCATGCTGCTCGAGGTTCTCCATCGGCTCGTCGAGAAAGGCAACACCGTGGTGGTGATCGAGCACAATCTCGACGTGATCAAGACGGCCGACTGGATCATCGATCTCGGCCCTGAGGGAGGCGAAAAGGGGGGACGGGTAGTCGCGGAGGGGACGCCCGAGATGGTGGCGGCCATCGAGGAGTCGCATACCGGCGCCGTGCTTCGGGAGGTGCTGGAGCCCGTCTGAGGGCCGGCGGAGGGTGCCGTGGCCGTCGCCGGCACCCCTGGCCACGCACCGGCCGCCGGTCTTGCGATGACGTCCACGGCCGGCCCCGCCGGAGAGTGTACGAATTCGTCGATCGTTGCCATTCCTGCAGTGCCCCCGATCGTCCCAGCGTGGAACCTGGGAGGATCCGATAGGTACGGACCGGTCCGGTCTCTTCGCGTGTGGTGCACTCGTCTCGGGCGGACGCCGTTTGTCCGCTTCGAAACCTTCACTCCTCCACTCCGTAGTCTATCACCATGGCGGTCCTGCTCATTATCTTCCTCACGTTGGCCGTGCTGGGGCCAATCGCGAAGGCGATCGCGGAGCGGATCTCCCATCCGCTACCGGGAAACGACGAAGCGCAACGCCTCGAGCTTGCCCGCTTGCGAGAGGAAGTCGACCGCCTCTCGCAGGAAGTCGCACGCCTCCAGGATGAGCAATCGTTCATGGTCAGGCTCCTGAACGAAGGCGATCGTCCGAAGTTGCTGGATGAGCAAACGACCCCCGGGAGCTGATGTCTGCCTCCACCACCGCACCACAGGAATCGGAGAGTCGCATGGTGACCCGCGAAGACGTCGAGAGTTTCCTGCTACGCCTGGAAGACGGAGTGGAGGAGGTCGAGCCTGGGATGTGGGTGGTGGGCTCGGACGGTGAACGAGTCGTCGTCCACTACTCGGCGCCCCTGCTCGTTCTCCGCACCAAGGTGCTGGGTGTGCCGAAGGATGAACGCCGTCGCGCGGAGCTGTTCGAGAAACTCCTCCAGCTGAATGCCAGCGATCTCGTGCACGGCGCGTACGGAGTCGAGGAGGGTGAGGTGATCCTGACCGACACAATCGAGCTCGACCATCTCGACTTCGAGGCTTTGCAGTCGAGCGTCGATTCCCTGCAGCTGGCGCTCGCATCGCATCTGGAGACGCTGACCCCATACCGGGAAGGCTGAGCCTGGCCGCGGGCGTCCCGCGTGGGTGCCCGCAAAGGATGGGTGCTGTTTTCTTCTCATCGGGCGGAGCGATCGGCGCCCGATCTCGATATCGCCACCGCCGTGTCCGTGCCCGGCCTGAGCCGGGGCGGCGGATCACCCGGAATCGATGAAGAATGGGAATCTTCAATAAGCTGTCCACGCTGATCCGGTCCAACCTGAACGACCTGATCGCCCGGGCCGAGAACCCGGAGAAGATGCTGAACCAGATCATCCTGGACATGCGGGACCAGCTCGCCAAGGCGAAGCAGGAGGTCGCGGTGGCGATCGCCGACGAGCGGAAGCTGAAGGCCCAGGCCGAGGATGAGGCGCGACAGGCACAGGACTGGGAGAAGCGGGCGATGCTGGCGGTTCGGGAGAACCGCGACGATCTGGCCCGTCAGGCGTTGCTCCGCCAGCAGGAGTATGCCGATCGGGCGCGCCAGCTCTACGAGACCTGGCAGCGGCAGGCAGAGGAGACCGAGCGCCTGAAGGAGTCGTTGCGGCAACTGAACTCCAAGATCGAGGAGGCCCGCCGCAAGAAGAACCTGCTCATCGCGAAGCAGAAGCGGGCGGAGGCGCAGAAGCGCATCCACGAAACGATGACGGGGCTCTCGGATCGTTCGGCCTTCGAGGCGTTCGACCGGATGGCGAACCGGATCGAAGAGACCGAACGGCTGGCGCTCGCATCAGCCGAGGTCACCGAGGAGCTCGGGTCGGACCATCTCGAGAAGGAATTCAAGCGTCTGGAGGTCAGCGACAACGCCGACGCCCGTCTCATCGAGCTCAAACGGCGGATGGGCCTGCTCCCCCCGGCTCCCGAGGAGACGGGTAACGAACTCGCCGCCGGAAATCAGCAGCCGCGCCTGAACTCGGGCTCCGACGGGCCCGTCCACGACGCCGAGCTTCTCGAGGAGTTCGAGCAACTGGAGAAGGGGGAGCAAGGAGGGACTTGATCCTCCGCGTGGCGGCACGTATGAACGAAGCGGGCCGGGGAGACGCGGTGTCTGCCCGGCCCGCTTCCATAGCGGTGACGACCGTCACCAGGTGATGGTGCCCTGCTTACTCGTATCGACCTGCTCGGTATCGCCGCCGTATAGAAAGCGCTCCATCTGGTCGGTCAGGAACGCCTTCGCGTCGGGGTCCCGGAGATTCAGGCCGTAATGGTTGATCAGCATGGTTTGGTACCGCAGCCACTCGGACCAGCAGTCCTGGCAGATCTCTGCCTGGATTCGCTGGCCGAGTTCGCTCCTGAACGGCGCGTAGGGAAGTGGGGCGCCTTCCTTGCCGCATCTCGCACACTTTATGGCCGCCACGATGTTCTCCCGGTTGACGTTGAGACCGGTTAGTACCATCCGGCTGGAGTCGGGTTCACCCCGCGACTCCGGCCGCCGAGGTTCCTTCTAGTGGATCCCGCCCAGGATCTGCCGATCCGCCTGCGCGACGACGGGCGTACCGCGACGTGGAATCCCGCGGTCACCCGGGCAACCCACGTGCTCCTGCACGTCGAGCGCGAGGACGGAACCACCGAGGAACGCAGGACGATCAATAGCGGGCGCGCCCGTGTCCGGCACGGTGAACGCATCGTCCGGATCACCCCGACCGCGCCCTGAGCGAGCATCCAATCGCAGGAAGAGCAGGATAGATGAAGGCCGAATCGACGTTCCGCGCCGGCGTCCGTGAGGGCCGGCGGGCGACCATGGCGGAGTCGCTCAAGCGCGACATCACGGATCACATCACGTATACGCTCGCGCTCGACCGGGGGATGGCGAGCGACCGTGACTTCTACATGAGCACGGCCTGGAGCATCCGCGATCGGCTTGCCGAGCGCTGGGCCACGACCCAGCGGCGGTACCGGGAGCAGGACGTCAAGCGCGTCTACTACCTGTCGCTCGAGTTCCTCATGGGGCGCGCGCTCGGCAACGCCCTGATCAACCTCGATCTCACCGAGGCCACCGCCGAGGCGCTCGACCCTCTGGGCTACCGGCTCGAGGAGATCGAGGAGATGGAGCCCGACGCCGGGCTCGGGAACGGTGGCCTCGGGCGGCTCGCGGCATGTTACCTCGATTCGATGGCGACGCTCGAGATCCCCGGCTACGGCTACGGGATCCGCTACGAGCACGGCATCTTCCGGCAGCGGATCGTCGGCGGGCGACAGGTGGAGATGCCGGACAACTGGCTGCACGACGAGAACCCGTGGGAGATCGCGCGGCCGGACCGCACCTATACCGTCAAGTTCTACGGCCGGGTGGAGACGGTCCACGGCTCCGATGGGCAGCTCAGGTTCCGCTGGGTCGATACGCACGACGTCCTCGCCATGGGCTACGACATGCCCATCCCCGGCTACCGGAACAACACCGTGAACACGCTGCGCCTCTGGTCCGCGAAAGCGACGGAGGAGTTCGACCTCGAGGACTTCATGCGCGGCGACTACCTCGCGGCGGTCGCGGCGAAGGCGCAGACCGAGACCATCTCGAAAGTCCTGTATCCGCCGGACGATACCGGCTCGGGCAAGGAACTCCGGATCAAGCAGCAGTTCTTCTTCGTCTCGGCGACTCTTCAGGACATCCTGCGACGCTACAAGCGGGAGCGGAAGAACTTCAGCGACTTCCCGGAAAAGGTCCAGATCCAGCTCAACGATACGCACCCCGCGGTCGCCATCCCCGAACTGATGCGTCTCCTGATGGACGAGGAGGGGCTGGGATGGAACGAGTCGTGGGACATCGCGCGACGGACGTTCGCCTACACGAACCACACCGTGCTGCCCGAGGCGCTGGAGTGCTGGTCGATCGACATGTTCGGCCGACTGCTGCCCCGGCACCTGCAGATCATCGAGGAGATCGACCGCCGTCTGAGGAACCGTGCGCAGGAGACCTTCCCCAACGATCCCGCCAGGATCGAGCGGATGGCCATCCTGAGTGGCGGGATGGTGAGAATGGCGAGCCTGGCGATCGCCGGGAGCCACACCGTCAACGGCGTTGCGGCCCTCCACTCGAAGATCCTCCGGGAGCGCATCTTCGCCGACTTCAGCGCGATGTGGCCGGACCGCTTCGTCTCCGTCACTAACGGGGTCACCCAGCGGCGATGGATGCTGAAGGCCAATCCGGCGATGTCACGGCTGATCACCCACACCATCGGCGACGAGTGGGTAACCGACCTGCTCCGGCTCGAGGAGCTCGAACCCTACGCCGACGACGAGGATTTCCGACTGCTCTGGCAGACCATCAAGGACGCGAACAAGCGAGAGCTTGCGGGGGTGGTCGAGCGGGTCTCGGGTGTGCGCATCGATCCCCAGGCGATGATCGATGTCCAGGTGAAGCGAATGCACGAGTACAAGCGGCAGCTCCTGAACGCATTGCGGCTGGTGGACCTGTACCTCCGCCTGCGTGATCAGCCGCACCTCGACATCGTGCCGCGCGCGGTGCTGTTCGGTGGCAAGGCCGCCCCGACATACTGGACGGCCAAGCTCATCATCAAGTTCATCAATTGTATCGCCGACCGGGTCAACCGCGAGCCGATCGTCAACGAGAAGCTCCAGATCGCGTTCCTGCCGGACTACAATGTGTCGCTCGCGGAGAGGGTGTTTCCGGGAAGCGACCTCTCGGAGCAGATCTCGACTGCCGGGTTCGAGGCGTCCGGAACCGGCAACATGAAGTTCGCGCTCAACGGCGCCTTGACGATCGGTACGCTGGACGGTGCGAACGTGGAGATCGCCGAGCGGGTAGGGCCCGACAACATCTTCATCTTCGGGCTGACGGCGGAGGAGGTGGCGCGACGGAAGGAGGAGGGCTACAACCCTCGGCAGGTGTACGAGGCCAGCCCGCGGGTTCGCCGGGTGCTCGACTTCATCCGCGGTGGCGAGCTGTGTCCGGACGAGCCCGGGCTGTTCGATCCGCTTGTGGATGACCTGCTCCACCATGACCGGTTCATGCTCCTCGCCGACTTCGATTCCTACCTGGACGCGCAGGAACTGGTGGACGCCGCATACCGCGACAGGACCCGTTGGACGCGCAGCTCCATCCTGAACGTTGCGCGCTGTGGGTACTTTTCCAGCGATCGGTCGGTAAAGGAGTACGCCGAGAGGATCTGGAGGCTGTAGGTCCTGGGGCACGAGGCGCTGCTCGACCGGGAGCCGGGTTCGGGAGTCCTCAGGCATCGGATCCCGGGCTGGACGCTTTGGATGGGAAGGCGGCGCGCTGGAACGCGGATGAGCCGGTCGCAGCGAGCGCCCCATACCTGTTGCTTCAAAGGGGACGATCTCAGGGAGAGGTCTCGATCGGCTGAACCGGTCGGTAGGCGAGGGCGCTCGACCGGCCGGTGCCGCTCCCTATCCGGGAAGCGCGAAGCCGAGAGCGTGCTCTGCGCACTCTGGTCGCGACCCATCCGCAGAGCCGCTGACGGCACGCCACTGGCAGCCGAATCCTTTCGAGATCGCCGATCCGGCCGCATCGGCCGCTGAACGGCGCCCTGGAATCGCCTGGGAGGGAGGATGGCACGGAACCCTGAGCGCGTACCCGTCGTGATACTCGAGCACGACGAGATCGCATCTTTCCTCGCCAGGCGGATCGCCGATCTGCTCCGAGAGCGCAACGCAGCCGAGGAGCGGACCGTACTGGGGCTCGCGACCGGCAGCACCCCGATCGGCATCTACCGGGAGCTGATCCGTCAGCACCGCGAAGAGGGACTGGATTTCTCGCGCGTCGTGACGTTCAACCTGGATGAGTACTATCCCATGGATCCTGGAAGCATACACAGCTTCCACCGGTACATGTGGGAGAACTTCTTCAGCCAGGTGAACATCCGGCCGGAGAACGTGCACATCCCGCGAGGCGACATCCCCCGGGAGGAGGTCGAGGCCCACTGCGCCGCGTACGAGCAGGCGATCCGGGACGCTGGCGGCATCGACATCCAGCTCCTCGGGATCGGAAAGACGGGGCACATCGGGTTCAACGAACCCGGCTCCAGCCTTGAGTCTCGGACCCGCCGGGTCGCGCTGGATACCCTCACCCGCCGCGACGCTGCCGCCGACTTCTTCGGCGAGGACAACGTCCCCTACGAAGCGATCACGATGGGGGTTTCGACGATCCTCGAGGCCCGCGAGATCGCGCTCATCGCGACCGGCGAGCACAAGGCGGCGATCGTGCGCCGCGCGGTGGAAGGCGAGGTGACTCCCGATGTCGCCGCCACATACCTCCAGCGGCACCCGAATGCGACCTTCTACCTCGATCGCGCCGCCGCGGCCGAGTTGACGCGCGTCAAGTCGCCCTGGGTGCTCGGTGAGGTCGAGTGGACGCGAGAGCGCGAGATCTCCGCCGTCATCTGGCTCAGTCAGATGACGGGGAAGTCCGTGCTGAAGCTCCAGGAAGAGGATTACCGCGATCACCATCTCAGCTCCCTGCTCGCTCGCTACGGATCCGCGGGGCCGCTCAACGGCGAGGTTTTCAACGCGCTGATCTCGAAGATCCGCGGCCGAAGCAAGCTGCCGCGCGGGAAGCGGATCATCGTGTTCTCCCCGCACCCGGACGACGATGTGATCTCGATGGGCGGGATCCTCAACAAGCTTCACCAGAATGAGAACCGCATCGTCGTCGCCTACCAGACTTCCGGGAACATCGCCGTTTTCGACCACGAGGTGCGCCGCTACCTCGATTTCGTGAGGCGGTCGGCGGCGGCTCTCGCACTGGACGGAGGGCCGTTGCTCGAGCGGATCGAGCAGATCGAACGCTTTCTCGATGAAAAGGAACCGGGGGAGGTGGACATCCCTCTCGTCCAGGAATTGAAGCGGGCGATACGCGAAGCGGAGGCGGTATCCGGCATCCAGACGTTCGGGATGTCGCGGGACAACGCGCGTTTCCTGAACCTTCCCTTCTATCAAACGGGGAAGGTGCGGAAGGATCCGATCGGGCCGCGGGATATCGAGATCACCCTCCAGCTCCTCGAAGAGCAGCGCCCGGAGATCGTCTTCGTGGCGGGTGACCTTTCCGATCCACACGGGACCCATCGGATGTGCCTGCAGGCCGTGCACGCGGCCCTCGAAGCATACTCGGGTGAGCAACCGGAGGTCTGGTACTACCGCGGCGCGTGGCAGGAGTGGTCCGTCGATGAAGCTGACGTGCTCGTCCCCATGTCGGAGGACGAACTGCGGATGAAGATCCTCGCGATCTTCAAGCACCAGAGTCAGAAGGACAAGGCACCCTTCCCGGGAATCGACGACCGGGAGTTCTGGCAACGCGTGGAGGAGCGGAACATCACCACCGCGAAGGTAGTGGACCAGCTCGGGCTGCCTGAGTACTACGCGATGGAGGCTTACGTCGTGCGTCGGGGTGGCAAGCCGGTGGAGCAGGAGACCGTCGCGACCAGCAGTCTGGCCGCCCCTCCTCGGTTACGCAGGGAGAGCGACAGGATTCCGCAGCGGTCGCGGACCGGCCGGTCCACCTACCAGGGGGACTGAGCGACTGGCCTCGAAAATCCGCGGTGTGATGGGCGGTGGATCATCTTCCCGGGTCAACGGCGCATCTTGCGCGGAGCCCGGAAAATGCTCCTTTTGTCGCGCGCGTCCATGATGTGACGATACTGTCTACCGGAGCGGACGCCCTGGGGACGGAAGTGGGCCGTCCCGGCGCGATTCCGCCGAGGGCACCAGCCTTGCAACGAGTCCCGCTGTCAGTTGCCGGTTTCAACACGTAAAGACTGGGGATCCAAGATGAATGCATCGACTCGCTATACCGCGGCAGCCTGCCTGATCTTCATGGGGATGGGTGGCCTCGCCGGATGCAGCAGCCTTTCACAAACCGAGCGAGGCGCGGCGATCGGCGCGGCGGGTGGCGCGGCGGTCGGTGCGATCGTCGGCCGGCAGATCGGTTCGACCGCCCGGGGCGCGGTCATCGGCGCGGTCGTCGGCGGTGCGGCGGGCGCGATCATCGGCCGCCAGATGGACCAGCAGGCCGAGGAGCTGGCCGAGTCGATCCCAGGCGCGACGGTCCAGCGCGTCGGCGAGGGTATCGTGGTGACCTTCGAATCCGGACTGCTCTTCCCGTACGACTCCGACCAGATGCTTCCCGCCGGCCGCGAGAACCTGAACAACCTCGCGCTCAGCCTCCAGCGGTACCCGGAGACGGAGGTGCTCATCATCGGGCACACGGACGCCGATGGATCGGACGCCTACAACCAGGCGCTTTCGGAGCGTCGCGCAAACGCCGCGGCCAACCTGCTGGCCAGCTACGGTACTCCGCGTGACCGAATCCGGACGATGGGCCGCGGTGAGTCCGAGCCGGTTGCCGACAACACCACCGAGTGGGGCAAGCAGCAGAACCGCCGCGTCGAGATCGTGATCTACGCGAGCGAGGAATACCGCAATCGGTTGCTCCAGAACCAGTAGGCCTCCCTTCGCTGCTTTGCGCGAACGGGTCGAGAGGATAGGTTGATCGACGGCAATTCGATCACGCGTCCTCTCGACCCGTTTCGTCGTTAATTCCAGACCTCGCAGCAAGTTCTTTCCGATGCGGATCCTCACCGGAATTCAACCCTCCGGCGCGTTTCATCTAGGCAACTACTTCGGCGCCATCGAGCCGCTGGTCCGACTGCAGGATCGCGGCGAGGTCCTGGCGATCATTGTCGACCTTCACGCGCTCACGTCCGTGCGGGACGCCGCCGCGCTACGGGAGTATACCGCCCGTGCGGCTGTCGACTTCCTCGCCTGCGGGATTGATCCGAGCCGCAGCATCTTCTTCCGACAATCCGACGTTCCCGAGCACACGGAGCTGATGTGGATCCTCAGCACCGTGACCCCGATGGGCCTGCTCGAGCGCGCCCATGCCTATAAGGACAAGGTCGCCCGCGGCCTCAGTGCCTCACACGCCCTGTTCGCCTATCCGGTCCTCCAGGCGGCTGACATTCTGCTCTACGACGCCGACATCGTTCCCGTCGGCAAAGATCAGAAGCAGCACCTGGAGATGACCCGCGACATCGCCGTGAAGATGAACGAAGCGTATGGCGAGGTCGTGAAGCTCCCGGAGCCGGAGATCACCGAGGAGGTCGCGACGATTCCGGGTCTCGACGGGCAGAAGATGAGCAAGAGCTATGGCAACACGATTGAGCTCTTCATGGAGGAGAAGGCGCTCCGCAAGCGGGTGATGTCGATCGTCACCGACTCGACTCCGCTGGAGGCCCCGAAGGATCCCGACCGATCGACCATCGTCGACCTCTACCGGCTCGTCGCGAGCCCGGCCGACCTTCAGCGGATGAAAGACGACTTCCGCGCGGGCGGGGTGGGGTACGGCGAGTTCAAGCAGCGGTTGTTCGAGGCGATCCGCGACTATTTCGCGCCGTTCCGCGAGCGGCGGGAAGCGCTGCTGGCGGATCCCGAGGGGGTCCGTCGCACGCTCGACGAGGGCGCGGAGCGCGCGCGAGAGATCGCGATTGCCACACTGGACCGAGTCCGCCGCGCGGTAGGCCTTCGTTGAGCTTTCTACTACGGGTGATTGCGGATTCGCGGCTGGGCTCCTGAGGGGTTCGGCGACCGAACGGCGACGATCCATCCGCGTCCGACCAGTCCTCCACGCGCAATCGCTCTCCCCGTTGGCGGTCGCGCGCAGCCGCCTGCCCCGGGGATCCGTGACCAGCTTCACGTTCGCAAACGCAGACTGTCGGGTAAACAGCTTCAGCTTCCCGCCGGATGATGGAATCGGCAGCGAGCGCGCGACCACTCCTGCAAGCAACCTCCGGCCAGCCCGATCCGCGACGGCGGGCGAGTGAATGAGGGACCCAACGCGAAAGGCTTGCTACCGGTAACATAGCAGGGCATATTCGTTCCTCGTCCACCGAGCAGGGGAGGGAAGAATGTCTGTTCTGGCTTGCCCGCGAAGCATGAGCACGTCGCTGGCGCTGCTAACCGCGCTTGTCTTCGTGCCTGCCGGATGTGCTCGCGCTCAGCCCGACAACGACGCTGCTTCGACGTCGGCCGCCCCTCCGGTCGCTGTCGTCGACGTCAACGTCGTCCCGATGGACGAGGACCGTGTACTCACCCGCCACACCGTGGTGGTGCAGGACGGCCGCATAGTCGCCGTCGGTCCTGCAGGTGATGTCGCGATCCCGGAGGGCGCCATTCAGGTGGAGGGGCAGGGACGGTATCTCATGCCGGGCCTCGCCGAGATGCACGGCCACCTCCCCTCCGGTAACCCCCAGTACGCCGAGGACGTGCTGTTCCTCTACGTCGCGAACGGGGTGACGCTCGTACGGGGGATGCAGGGCGCTCGACCGCATCTCGAGCTCCGGGACCGTATCGCTCGCGGTGAGTTGATCGGGCCGACGCTGTTCGTGGCAGGGCCCGCGTTCGGCGGGAACAATGCCCGAACCCCGGAAGCGGCCGCCAACCTCGTGCGAGAGCAGCACGCCGCGGGTTTCGACCTGCTGAAAGTGATGAACATGTCGCGCGAGGCGTACGAGGCGATGGCCCGGACGGCGCGCGAGCTGGACATCCCCTTCGCCGGTCACGTTCCGGGGTCCGTCGGGATCGAGGGGGCGATTGCCGCCCGCCAGGCGACGGTAGACCATCTTGACCGGTACCTGGAGTATCTGGCAGCTGGTGGACCGATCCCGGAGGCTCGCGGGCCGGGATTCTTCGGGAGTGGCGTGGCCGAGTTCGCGGACACGAGCAGGATTTCCGCGATCGTCGCTGCCACCCGCGAAGCGGGCGTCTGGAACGTGCCTACGCTGAGTCTCATCGAGAATCTGGCAATGCCCGACGCGCCCGAGGTGATGATTCAGGCGCCGGAGATGCGCTACATGCCTCGCGACGTGCGCGACGATTGGGTGAACGCCAAGCGCAGCTACCAGCAGAGGCCCGATTTCCAGCTCCCTGCTGTGCAACGTCTGGTCGAGCTCCGTCGTCAGCTGGTCAAGGCCCTACACGACGCGGGCGCGCCACTTCTGCTCGGCTCAGACGCGCCGCAGTGGTTCAACGTTCCCGGTTTCTCGCTCCACAAGGAGATGGGAATGATGGTGAACGCCGGCTTGACCCCGTACGAGGTCCTGGTGACGGGAACTCGCAATCCGGCGGCCTACTTCGGAACGCCGAACGAATTCGGCACCGTGGAGGTCGGGCGGCGCGCGGACCTCATCCTGCTCGAGGCCAACCCGCTGGAGGACATCTCCAATACGCGGCGGATCGCGGGTGTGATCGTCCGGGGTCAGTGGTTGCCCAGGGATGAGATCGATCGGAGGCTGGAAGAGATCGCAGCGCGAGCGGGTTGACGTTCGGTAGCGCGCTGGCGGGACCGGGGCCTGAGAGCTACGATCGTCATCCCGGGAACTCGGCGGGTGTCCGGGGGGGTATCGTATATTTCAGACCTCGGGCTGCCACAATCTGGACAGGATCTCGCCGCTTCGAAATTTCGCGGGCTCATCCTGAACCAAGGCTGCCTGGCGTTCGGTCGTAGTAGCGTAGCAGACACGCAGGAACACAGTACTGTCGTTCAGTCCATCACCCAGTGAAGCCCGAGCCGACCCTGATGTCTACCGGTGCGGCCGTCGAACCCTCCAGCCAAGGGATCACCATGCAACGAGAGATCGATCGACGTGAGTTCGTGAAGGCGATGGCCTTGGGGGTCGGAGTCCTTTCCACGACGTCGCCCCTCCATGCCTTTACGAGGCGAAACCTCAAGGTGGGCCATACCGGGATCACGTGGGGCTTCTCCCCGTCGGATGCGATGGTTGCGATCCGGGATGTGGGCGTTCTCGGCTACCATGGTTACGAGTCGTTCGGGAACGTCATCGAGGATTGGGAGCAGCGGGGCGGGATCGGGAACCTGCTGGCGGCGGTCAACCTCTCGCTACGCGGCGCATACTGCCCGGTGAACCTTACGTCCCCCGACCAGAGGGCGTCGGAGGTGGAGAAGATCGTTCGCTGGGGGAGGCTGATTCACAAGTACGGCGGTTCGATCGCCGTCATCGGTCCCAATAACGTGCAGCGGGCCAACTACAACATCGCCGACCACCGCGACAATATCGTGGCTACCCTGAACGACATGGGTAAGGCGTTGATGGACGTTGGTGTCATCGGAGCCGTGCACCCGCACACCGGCACCTGTATCGAGACCCGGGAGGACACGTACGCGGTCATGGAGGCCGTCGACCATCGGTACGTGAAGTTCAGCCCCGATGTCGGTCAGCTGCTGAAGGCAGGGGCCGATCCGGTTCCGATCGTCCGCGACTTCCTCTCCATCGTCCACCACATCCACATGAAGGATTACGATGGTGGGCCGGACTTCCTCGGGTACACCCCGCTCGGTATGGGCCACCTGGACGTGGAGACGCTCGCGGACCTGTGCGAGTCGTCCGGGAACGACATCATGATCATGGTCGAGCTGGATCCGAGCGGCGGCCGGCGTCCGATGCCCATGACGCCCTATGAGACGGCCAGGATCGCCAAGGATTATCTGCGCTCGCTGGACTACCAGTTCTCTACCTGACGAATCGCTCCGCAGTCGCCGCCACCCCGACCTCTCCCTGAGGCGGGGTGGCGGTTTTACTTCCGGGCCAGAAACCCGTCCAAAGCCAGGCCCCATTTTCTCGCTCGCTCCCTGGAACGGTAACGCGAGAGAGGGCCCGAGGTCGGCTCCGTTCCGAAGCTGGGGGGACAACCCCGCAAACTGTGATAAGTCATGTCGGCGAACCCCATTCGACCGGGGCCAGGAGGATCCCAGACGTTTCCGGGCGATAGAGCGAGCAGGTGAACCACCCTCTCCGCGTGACCTCGATGTGGCTGACGGGCGGGTATGGGTTGTGCGTTTTCCCAGGTCCGGTTCCGCGATCGCGTGGGACTGGAAGGGGCGAGCGTTCGACTCGAGAGAAGGAGGCGGAATGGACGAGCGACCTGACGCCGGCGCGGATCCCGAAGACGTCGGCTACGAGGGGTCGGCGGCCGGTGGCTCGGGCGGCCCCGAGGCCGAAGGAGTATTGACGGTCGTCTGTCTCAAGTGCGGTACCGAGTACTACTTCGGCGACGAGTTCCCGCCGGAGGATCTCGCTTGTGAGAAGTGCGGCAATACCGTCTTCCGCAGCTTCTACTCGCCCGAGGCCGAGGACGAGGCCGCCGCGGATTTCAGCGAAACGACCGAACGGGACCTGCGTCCGGATGATCCGGAGGGCGCCACGATGCCGGGCGACATCCTCGACCTAGACCCCGAACGACGCTGAGAGGATGCCCGGAGCGATCCCGCCGTTTCAGATCCTTCCGACGCGGTGTATAGTGTGGGAGTAGGGCGGATGCGGTGGGACGTGGGTTTCTGGCCGTGGTGAAGCGCATTCCCCATCTTTAGGCATCGATAACGGAGAGGACCAGGGGTGTTAGCGATATGACGCTGTTCCGGGGCAGTGGAGTCGCGCTCGTCACGCCATTTTCCGGCACCGAGGTGAACCGGGAAGTACTGCGGGAGCTGATCGAGTTTCAGATCAGCGAAGGAACCGACGCGATCATCGTTTGCGGGAGTACGGGCGAAGCGGCAGCGATGTCGCCGCAGGAGCAGATGATCACGATCGAGACCGCCGCCGGGGCGGTTGCGGGTCGGGTTCCCCTGATCGCGGGGGTTGGGGGTAGCGGCACCACGGCAGTGGTGGCGCTGGCGCGCAACGCGGCACAAGCAGGTGCCGATGCCCTTCTGGCCTCGGCCCCTCCCTACAACAAGCCGACGCAAGCGGGGATGATCGCCCACTTCCGGGCGATCCTGGACGCCGTCGACCTGCCCATGATCCTCTACAACGTGCCGAGCAGGACCGCCTGCAACATCCTGCCCGAAACGGTTGAGCGGCTGGCGGAGCACCCCCGGGTGGTGGGCATCAAGGAGGCGAGCGGCGACATCTCTCAAGTGGCGGAGCTGTGCCGCCGGGTCGCGGACCGGATCGCGGTGTACAGTGGTAACGATGACCAGGTCGTTCCGCTCCTTGCGCTGGGCGGGGTTGGCGTGATCTCGGTCCTTGCCAACATCGCCCCGCGGGATACCTCCGCGATGGTCCGCCATTTCCTGGAGGGCGACCTCGAAAGCTCCCGACGACTGCAGCTTCGCTATCTACCGCTGATCCAGGCGCTCTTCCGCGAGCCGAATCCCGTTCCGGTGAAGGCTGCCGTGCGAGCGCTCGGGTTCGCTGTCGGCGACGCACGACTCCCGCTCCTCAACGCCTCCGACGAAACCGTCGCGCTCCTCCGCCAGCGCATGCGCGAGGTCGGGCTGAGCTCGGGCGTTGGCGTCTGAGCGACCCAATCACCCCGAGACGATCTCATTTCAGTGACGGATCGAGGACGTTCTGAGCCGGTGGGGCTCGTGATCAGTGGTGCCACCGGGCGAATGGGTCGCACGGTAGCCCGCTTGGCCGCCGCCGACCCGGGTTTCCGGCTCCTCGGCGGCATCGACCGGGAGGGGACCGAGGGCGCGCCGGAGCTACCCTCGGTTGTCGGAATCGGTGCGGCCGCGCCACTGCTCCGACAGGCCGAGGTTGTGGTCGACTTCTCCGCCCCTGCCTTCCTTCACCAGCTCCTCGAAGGTCCGGGGCAGGAGCTTTCCGGTGGGCTGGTCGTGGGAACGACGGGACTCGGCGGCGACGAAGAGCGGCTACTCGCGGCTGCCGCCGAACGGATGCCGGTGCTCGTGGCGGCCAACTTCAGCCTCGGCGTCGCGCTGGTGGCGGCGCTCACGGAGAAGGCGGCGGCCGTTCTGGGCGATGGGTTCGATATCGAGATCATCGAGGCCCACCACCGCCGAAAGGAGGATGCGCCGAGCGGCACGGCCCTGATGCTGGGGCGTGCCGCCGCTGCAGGCCGGGGGCTGGACCTCGATCGTTCTCGCCGAGACGGCCGATCGGGGCGGCCCGGGGCACGTCCGCCGTCGGAGATCGGCTTCCATGCCATCCGCGGAGGCGAAATCGTGGGGGAGCACCAGGTGCTCTTCATCGGCGACCACGAGCGGGTCGAGATCGCGCACAAGGCGTCGGACCGGGCCCTCTTCGCGCAGGGAGCCCTTCGCGCCGCGCGCTGGCTGGCGGGTCGCGCTCCCGGCCGCTACACGCTTCAGGACGTGCTCGGAATCTGAGGAGTTCCCCCCACCTCGCTTCCCAACGACGCTCGCGATAGGAAAACAACGGGCGACGGAAGCCTGTCCCCATCGCCATCGGACAGCGGGTTTCCGAGGTCCAGACACCTGCTCCATTCCGACGACCCGGGTTGACCGCGCCGGGCCGTGCGTCGTATCCCTCTTGCCGTACCGCTCTCTTGGCGACCATCTTCCGCTCAGATCGGGGCGGCGCTGAGGGTCGAGGTTCGCGGCCGATGAACCGCGACCCGCGAGGCAGTCCGAGCACTGTGAGCGGTCGGAACGTGCTGGCATATCTCCTGCTCGTCGTGGGGCACGCGGCCGGCCTGGTACTCCTCGGGTTCGGCGCCCCCGGCATCTGGTTGCAGCTCGCGGCTCTCACATTCTTCGGGTGGCTGACCGACTTCGCCCTGATCCGCGTGCCGCATATCTCCACTCTCCTGCTGCTGACCGTGTCCGCTGAAGTCTTCGCGATGGTGGTCGCGCGGCGGGGATCGACGCAGAGAACGGAAAGCCTGTACGGCCTTGTCGGCGCCCTTCTCGGTGCCGGGTCGGGGTTTATCGCCCCTCTTCTCGGTCCGATGTTCGGAGCGCTCGCGGGGGCCGCGGCGGGAGCGACCATCGGGATCCTCCGGCTTGGCCCGGGATCGAGGGATCGCTTCGTCGGCCGCGTCGCCGCGGTGACCGCAAGGATCACCGCCGGGGTCAGCTTGGCCGTTTTCACCCTTCTCGTGCTCTATCGATGAACCGGATGGCGGCCCTTCACGCCGCCGACCCGAACCACGGCTGGAGATGAGTGACGACACCGGGACGGTCGAGGTAGGCAAGTACGTTTACTGCATCATCAAGAGCCCGAAGAGCCGTGAATTCGGCCAGATCGGCATCGGAGAAGGGAGCAATCCCGTCTACACGGTGCACTACGGTGATCTCGCTGCCGTCGTCAGCGATACGCCCATCCGCATCTACGATCCAACCCGGGAAAACGTCCTCGCGCACGAATTCGTCAACGAGACCGTCATGCGCGAGTACACGGTCATCCCCATGAGCTTCGGGACGCTCTTCCGAACCGAGGAGGACATCGTCGAGTTGCTCAAGTCCACCTATCGGGCCTTCGATGACGTCCTCGAGAAGATGAAGGACAAGATCGAGTTCGGCCTGAAGGTGCTCTGGGACCGGGAGAGGGTGATTGCGCGGATCGAGGAGGAGAATGAGGAAATCCGCCGACTGCGGGACGAGATCAACCGAAATGCTCAATCGTCCACGTACTTCGCGCGAATGCAGTTGGGGCGCCTGATCGAGGCAGCGCTGGAGGATGCCGGCAACGAGTATGTGCGAGACATCCACGAGGCGCTGAAGCCGGCAGCCGTCGCCTCGCGGTCCAACAAGCCGATCGGCGAGCGGATGATACTCAACGCCGCCTTCCTCGTCGAGCGGGACAAGGAGAGGAAC
This sequence comes from uncultured Gemmatimonas sp., assembly GCA_964544905.1. Taxonomy (GTDB): domain Bacteria; phylum Gemmatimonadota; class Gemmatimonadetes; order Longimicrobiales; family Longimicrobiaceae; genus WHSP01. The sequence continues at coordinate 18,527 of CAZJEH010000006.1, read as the reverse complement.
TTCGACGACGCGGTGAAGGAGGTCTCGCGGAAGTACGAGTCGTTGTTGACCTTCAAGTACACGGGTCCCTGGCCGCCCTACAACTTCGTGAACATCAAGCTCAAGCTCGAGAAGGCGAGCGGGGTTACCGCGGGCTGAAATGGGGCTCCTGAAGCATCTGCTGTTCTGGCCGGTCACCGGGCCCTCCTTCCTGACGCGGTTCTCGCTCGAGAAGGTGAACGACTCGGTCCGCCAGGAGCTGACCAGCGACGATGCGGTCAAGGAGGAGCTGCTGGCTCTGCAGATGCGCTTGGAGCTTGGTGAGATCGACGATGAGCAGTACGCCGTGGAGGAGGCCGCGCTGATGCAGCGGCTGCGGGACGTCCGATACTGGCGGGAGCAGTTCGGCATGGGTGTGTCGGGTGGGCCTGTGCAGATCGCGCGGGAGGAATCGACGGACGCGTCGGACTCGGCGAGCGAGGCTTCCGACGAGGAACGGGACCGCGGTATCGCCAGCCCTGAAGGAGCGTCGGTAGACCTCCGGCTCGACTGGGAATAGGTATCGGTTATCTCTCCCGGGTCGGCGTCTCGGGTCGCCGGCTGAACTGGAGGCCGCCACGGGCCTCCTTTTTCGTTTGTGAAACTGATATGCTCGTCGGGAAGCTGGCGCTGGGGAGACGGTGGACCTTCGTCGGTGGCAAGGGTGGGGTAGGGAAGACCACCGTCGCCGCGGCGATCGCAGTCGAACTCGCCGATGCCGGGGAGGAAACGCTGGTCCTCTCGGTGGACCCTGCCCACTCGCTCGGCGACGCGCTTGGCTGCACCCTCGGGCCGGAACCGACTGCCGTGCCCGGTGCACCCGCCACGCTCCGGGCCTTCGAGGTTGATGCTACGACCGAGCGTGATCGGTTCCTCGCGGAATGGGGAGACTCGATCCGGAAGCTGATCGAGCGAGGCACCTATCTCGACGAGGACGACGCGAGGCAGGTCAGCGATACAACCGTCCCGGGCATCGACGAGCTGGCGGCCCTGCTGCGCCTGGCTCGGCTGGCGCGCGAGTTCGGCGGGCGGGTTATCGTCGACACCGCGCCGACGGGCCACACGCTGCGGCTGCTCGAGCTTCCGACCCTCGCGCTCGGCTGGATCGGGGCCCTGGAGGCGATGGAACGGAGGCATGCCGCCGTTGCCATTGGCCTCGTGGGGGAGTATCACGGTGATGAGGCCACGGCCTTCCTGTCGCGGCTCCGCCAGGACGCTGAAGCCGTTCGCGACCTGCTGCGCGATCCGGTCGCGACGCGGATGGTGCTCGTCACCACCCCCGAACGCGCTGTCGTGGCGGAGACGCTGCGATACCAGTCGGAGCTGGAGCGGCTGGGGATCGCCCTCGGAGGCGTGGTCGCCAATCGCAACAGCACGGTGGATGCTCCGCCCGGTGATGATGGTGTTCACCTCATCCACGTTCCAGTCGTGAACGAACCGACCGGGCTGGAGGGGCTCCGTAGCTTTGCTGCAGCCGCCGGGTCCGCCCGCCCCGGGCCGGCATCCGCGCCGAAAGTGGTCGCGGCGGCGGGTGGAGTGACTGTGGGAGATGCGTTCACGCCGCCTCTGGACCGACGGCTGTACATCGTCGGTGGGAAGGGTGGCGTCGGCAAGACGACTGTCGCTGCAGCGCTGTCCGTTCACCTCGCAGTGGCTGGCCGGAGCGTCCTGCTCATCGGCGTGGACCCGGCCGGGTCACTCGGCTACGTGCTGGGAGAAGGGGACGATTCAGCGCCAGCAGCTGGCCCCAGCAGCAGGCTCCACATGAGGCAGGTGGATGCCTCCGCCGCATGGAGCCGGTTTGCCGAACGGTACCGGGAGAAGGTCGAGGCGCTATTCCGACGCGTGCTCACCGGAGGTGTGTCCGCTACCCACGACCAGGACGTTCTCGAGCGGCTGATGGACCTCGCTCCGCCGGGCCTGGACGAACTGGTGGCGTTGCTGGAAATGGTTGACGTGTCTGAGGATCGGGCCTATGATGCGCTGGTCCTGGACACGGCTCCGACAGGACATCTCCTGAGACTTCTCGAGATGCCCGACCTGGCCCTCGATTGGTGTCGGACCCTCATGCGACTCCTCCTCAAGTACCGTGAGGTGGTGCCGCTGAGTGAACTGGGCGAGGAAGTGCTGGTGCTGACTCGCCGGATCCGGAAGTTCCAGGCACAGTTGCGAGACCCGGAAGCGACGTGGTTCCTTGCCGTCGCCCTGCCGGAGTCGCTCAGTGTGCCTGAAACCGAGCGACTGTTGACGGGTGTCCGACGCGCTGGTGTGGCCCCTGGCGCGCTCGTCATCAACAGGTCGTTGGCTGGGATGAGGGTCCTCGCCACGGCGGCACCCTGGTTTCACCGATTGTCGATGATCGACCGGGCGATTCCCCTGGCGGGGGCGCCGGCATTGAAGACGGGGCCGGTAGGACGGTCTGACCTCGAGCGCTTTGTCCGGAGCTGGCGCGTGCTGTCGGTGGTCTGAGTTGCTCGTTGTCGGCCGCGTCGGATGAGGTTGTTTTCGGTCGACTGCTACCTCGGCGCTCCCGGAATGGCCATAGCCCGGTTGGCGCCGGAATGAGGAGGCCCTCGAGGCTCTCCACGTAGCAAGGCACCGGACGGTGCCCCGAGGATCGCGGGACGTCTGGAGGCGGGTGGCCCCTATTGCGAACACCGAAGGCAGGTCTACCCGGTGCTTCCTGCCGACAACGCCCGGTCCAGCGCCCGCCGCCGGGGACATCGACAGCCGAGGCGGAGCACCGATCAGCGATTCAACGTGAGTTCAGAAGCGCGGAGATTGACCTACCTCTACGCCATCGTGCCGGCGGATGCCCCCGACCCGGAGGCAGGTCTCGTTGGGCTCGATGGCGGTGACGTACGTCTCATCCGCACCGGCGCCGTTGCGCTCGTGGTGAGCGACGTCTCGAGTGAAGTCTATGAGGACGAGGCGCTGAACGGGCGGCTCGACGACCTGGGGTGGGTCGGCGCGCGAGGCTTCGAGCATGAGCGGGTTGTCGACTGGTACGCGGAGCGAGGGCCGGTCATCCCACTGAGCCTGTTCTCGCTGCACGAGAACGACCAGCGGGCGGAAAGCCGTGTCGCCGCTGGTGCCGACGAGTATCTGCGGCTGCTCGACCGGCTCCGAGGGCGGAAGGAGTGGGGTATCAAGCTCTGGCGGCGCGAACAGGCTTCCCGCGAGGCCATCGACCGCGTCTCCCGCTCGCTGACTGAACTCGCTTCCGCGCTCGAGTCTGCCCCGCCGGGAAAGCGCTTCCTGCTTCAGCGAAAGCAGGAGGCGATGCGGGCGGACGAGTTGCGCGCGCTCTCGAAGCGCCTCGCGCACGAAACCTATTCTGCTCTCGCCTCCGTCGCCGAAGCGTCCCGCCTTGTGCCGCTGCCCACGAACGTTCCGGTGGGAGAACGTGCCCTCCTTCTCCACGCTGCCTTCCTCGTCCGGGATGATGCCTTCCCGCGCTTCCAGGAAGAGGTGAATCGCGCCGCGCACGGAATGGCCGAGGCCGGGTTCGAGATCGAATTCACCGGGCCGTGGCCCCCCTACCACTTCAGCGCACCGTCGGATGACTGAGGCCGACAGGTACGATGTCGACGTATCGGCGCCCGCCGATAGCGATCCCGAGCTCTGGGAAGCGATGTTCGGCGACGATTCGCAGAGCCTCGCCGAGCTGGTCAACCGTCTGCTCGATAAGGGCGTCGTCATAACTGGCGACGTGACCATCTCGATCGCGGGCGTGGATCTGGTCTACCTGGGCCTCAACGCGGTGCTGACCTCGATTTCCACCGCCCGCCGCCAGCTGTCGCGCGACGTGGGTGGGGCGGGCCACAGGTGACCGCGTGCTCCACGGCTATTGTATCCGCCTGGCGACGGACGCCGGTCCGCCAGAGGGTCTGGCCGGGGTCGCCGGAGCGCCGGTGAGGACGGTCGCCGCCGAGGGGCTGTCGATCTGGGTCTCGGAGACGTCTGAGGTCCCGCCGGCTCCAGAGCGGCTCCGTCAGCATGAACGGGTGGTCAGGTCGGCCCTGCGGACGGCGACGCCGCTGCCGCTACGCTACGGCACGCTGTTCCGCGACGAGGCGGCGGCCATGCGCGCCCTCGAACAGCGCGGCGACGAGTTCAGGCGGATGCTCCGTGAGCTGGAAGGGCACGTCGAGATGGGCATGCGGATCTCGGCGGCGCCCGGCGGGCGGAAGGAACCTGTGGCCGCGCGACGTGCAACTCCAGACCCGGGTTCACTGGTCGGGCCGGATCCTTCACACCGTGAACTCTCTCCAGGACGAGCCTACCTCGCGAGTCGCCGGCAGGCGCTCGAGGCGAAGGCCGCAGCACGAGAGGAGATGGAGAGCCACCTGGACGCCCTGGAGGTGGCGCTCGCGCACAACGGCTGGAAGTGCGTCCGCGCGGTGCTTCCTGGTGATCCGCCAACGGGGAGCTTGGCACATCTGGTGCATCGGGCAGAGCTGAGCTCGTACCGAGACCGTGTGTCGGCTCTCCAGATCGACAATCCACACTTGCGGATCGCTGTATCCGGCCCGTGGGCCCCGTATTCGTTCGTGCGATGACGGACCCCCGGGATCAGGAGCGATCGCGTCTCGTCGCTGAAGTCGAACGGATCGCGGACGCGCTGCCGTCGCGGGTCGACATCGATCCCGACCTGGTGGCGACTGATCTGGCGCGGCTCGTTCTGACACTCATCGAGCTCATCCGCAGGGTGGTCGAGCACCAGGCGATCCAGCGGATGGACGACCCGGACCTCAGCGAGGAGCAGGTGGAGCGGATGGGGCTGGCGCTCCTCAGGCTCGAGGAGAAGCTGGCCGAGGTACGCGACGTCTTCGGCCTTGCGGCTGATGATCTCAACATCGATCTTGGCCCGCTGGGCAGGCTTCTCTAACACACGGTTCCCCTAGGGCTTACTTGGCCGAACTCGCTCCGATCACCCCGTCTCGCTCGCATGGCCTGGTCGACGTGCTCGACCGGGTGCTCGACAAGGGGCTCGTTATCGCGGGGGACATCAAGATCTCCCTGGCGAACGTCGAACTGCTCACCGTGCAGGTTCGCCTCCTCGTCTGCTCGATCGACAAGGCCGAGCAGATCGGTCTGAACTGGTGGAGATCGGATCCCGCGCTGTCGGAGGTCAGCGAGTCGGCGAGGCTCCAGGCGGAGAATCGAGAGCTGCACGCGAGGCTCACGGAGATCGAGCGGAAGCTCGAGCGCCTGACGTCCGGCCGGTGATGAGGTGGGGGGGAGGTCAGCGCAGGCGTTCCCCGGAACACAGGCCGGGACGTCGCCGCATCATTCCGCGTGGGCGGCGGCGTTGCGAGGGCTCAAACAATCTACTGGAGAGATCGAGCTATGGCCGTTGAGAGGGCACCGGGAGGTTCGAGCCTCATCGATGTGCTGGACCGCGTGCTCGATAAAGGCATCGTCATCGATGCCTACGTTCGTGTATCCCTCGTCGGCATAGACCTTGTCACGGTTGAAGCCCGTGTGGTCGTGGCGTCGATCGACACCTACCTCAAGTACTCGGAGGCGTTCGGGATCGTCAGCCCCGCACGCGGCCGGGAACTGGCCGCGCCGACCACTACGCAAGCGGACCTCGACCGGATCACGGCCGAGAACGCCGAGTTGAAGCGGAAGCTCGAGGACGAGAACGCGGAACTCAAACGTCGACTGGAGACTCTCAGCGGAGAATCTGAGCTCAGTCAGTGACTCCCCGATCCCCCAACGAAGATCCACGGGTCGAATTCTGCGTGCGGCTCTGTACCGCTCGCGACCTTGCGGAGGGGTTGCCGGCCTTCCTCCATGCGATCCTCGAAGAGGCAGGCGTCGATTACGGGCTCGTACTCCTGCAGCGAGGTGACCGGCTCGCCGGTGAAGTCGGAATCGGCTGGGAGGCGGAGAACATTCGGGCGCTCTCCGTCCCGCTCGCGGGGGACGACGCCTTGGCGGTGGCCTTCCGGGAAGGCTCCGCGACGGAGGTGCCTATACCCCGAAGTCTTGGGGAGCGCGGGCCAGAACGCGGGCTCGCCCTCGTCCTGAGTGGCCCGGAGCCGGACCGGGAGACGTTCGGCATCGTCCTGCTCGCCTCGCCCGACCGCGTCCCGACCCCGGAGGCTGCCCTCGTTTCCTGGGTCGACAGCGGTGGACCGATCGTCTTCCGGCTCCACGAGCGGGAGAACCTCCTCGAGAATCAGCGCGCGCTGGAGCAGCAGCGCGACCTGCTGAACGCCATCATCAACGCGCTGCCGGACCCCGTCCTCATCACCGACGTCGACAACGAGATCCTGCTCGAGAACCGTCGGGCGGCATCCCTGTTCCGCACGAGTGATGGTGACACGAGCGGCCGGCGGCGGGCGGTGGAGATCAACAACCTGCTGTTCTCCGCCTTCCTGACCCGGGCGCTCGTCTCCAGCGGGATCGACCCGGTGAGCCGCGAGTTGAACCTCGTCGATCCTACCGAGGGCGGGGACCTTCTCTTCGAGGTGCTCTCAACCCCGCTACCGCCGTCGCTGGCCGGCGAGAATGCCTACGTGTCGGTGTTGCGGGACGTGACCGACCTGAAGAGCGCGACCACTGAGCTGGAGCACCAGTTCAAACGCGTCCGCCAGGCGGAGGTCAAATCCCGGCGCGAGCGTGACCGCCTGAATCTCATCCTCGAGAACGTCGGCGATCCCATTCTGGTCACCGACGACCAGTCCAACATCATCCTGATGAACCGGGAGGCGGAGCGGCTCTTCGACATCCCCCCGGGGACGGCGTTGCGGTCACGACGCCGACAGGATGTGCGGGCGAACGACACCAAGTTCTCGTCCTTCATCTCGGATTTCGCCCTGAGCCCGGACCAGACGCGCACTGCCGAAATGATCCTGACGGAGCCGGAAACAACCCAGGATTTCCCGGCGGAGGTCGTTTCGGGCAAGGTGCTGAACGAGCGGGGCGAGATGACGGCGATCGTTTCGATCATCCACGACCTCACCAAGGTCGTGGAGAACGAGCGGCTCGCGTCGGAGCTGGGCAGGCTGAATGAGAGCCTCGAAGACCGCATTCGGGCGGCTACCCTGGAGCTGGAAGAGCGGAATCGGCAGCTCGACTGGCAGCGGCAGGAGCTGGAGCGAGCGTATCGCCTCAAGTCGCAGTTCCTGGCCAGCATGAGTCACGAGCTGCGCACGCCGATCAACGCACTGCTCGGCTATACGTCGCTGATGCGGGACCAGATCTACGGGGAGCTCAACCGCCGACAGGAGGAGGCGCTCTCGCGCATGTACACTGCCAGCCAGCATCTCCTCGAGCTGGTCAACGACATCCTCGACCTCGCCAAGATCGAGGCCGGCAAGATGCCCGTGAACATCGAGCCGGTCGATGTGCGGATGCTCATCCGCGAGCTGTCGCAGACCATAGAGCCGATGGTCCGTCGGAAGGACCTCGAGTACGTGGTCGACCTTGACGATTCGCTGCCGCTCATCCGCACGGATGCTACGAAGGTGAAGCAGATCGTACTGAACCTGCTCTCCAACGCCGTAAAGTTCACCCACAAGGGCCAGGTGGCCGTGCGGACACGGCCCGCACGCAACGGCGACGGAGTGCTGATCGAGGTCAGCGATACCGGGATCGGCATCCGACGGGAGGATATCGGCAAGATCTTCGAGGACTTCCGGCAGGTCGATCAGTCGTCCACCCGCGAGTACGGCGGGACCGGGTTGGGCCTGTCCATCACCAGGAAGCTCCTCCACCTCCTGGGGGGGACGATCCGGGTCGACTCGGAGTTCGGCGCCGGGTCTACGTTCACCGTCTGGCTGCCCAAGGAGAGCCAGGGGATACACCTCGAGAACGACCTGCAGAGGATCGCCAGGGAGGCCGACGAGGTGGTGATCGACTGACGGTCCTGGGGCGGCCCCAAGGCACCTGGGCGCCGGACAGGACGCTTCGCCGCCAACGGCTGGGGGGCGGAACGTGTTGGGGTCGATCGAACGCCATACATAGATCGTCGGCGATCGGCTTCGACGATCGGCATCCAGCGACGCGGCGGCATTCGGAGTGCTCCCCAGATCCAGCGACGGCGGATCCGACCGCAAGGGGGCCATCGTCAAGGTGACCGGACCGACCGGAAGCAGCTGAAGTGCATCGGCGGAGATCGAACGGCACCACCCGTGCGAGCCACCGCTTGACCCGGCGCCGCACGTCCCGTAAATTTTCGCATAGGATACGCTACAGCGGTCCCACCGTATACCGGCGGGGCCGCTGTTTTGCGTTCGGCCCCGTCGGGGTCCACAGCCGGATCGAGAGGCAATGGAACACCGCTGCACAGTCGTCGTGGGTTCCCAATGGGGGGACGAGGGTAAGGGCAAGATCGTCGACGTGCTTGCCGAGGAGGTCGATATCGTCGCGCGCTATCAGGGCGGGGCGAACGCCGGTCACACGGTGCACGTCGGACAGGAAGAGTTCATCCTCCACCAGATTCCCTCCGGTATCCTCCATCCCGGACGCCGATGCCTGCTGGGGAACGGGGTGGTCGTAGATCCGTTCCAGCTGTTCGAGGAATTGGACGCGCTGATCGCGCGCGGGATCGATGCGGAAGAGCGCGTCGGTGTCAGCTTGCGAGCTCATCTCCTGCTACCGTATCACAAGATGCTCGACCGGGCCGCAGAGAAGGGTCGCGGCCTTCGGCGAATCGGGACGACGGGACGGGGGATCGGTCCGGCATACGAGGACAAGATCGCCAGGCAGGGGATCCGGGTCGCTGAACTGCGCACCGAGAACAGGGCTCGCGAGCTCCTGATGGACGCCGCGGAGCGATCCAACGCGCGTCTGGCCGCGATCGGGGCGGACGAGCGAGTCGACCCGAATGAGCTTATCGACGACGTCCTGCGGATCCGCGAGCGACTCCTCGGGATGATGCTGGACACCGGCCGCGTGATCGATGATGCGCTGCGCGAGAATCGGCGGGTCCTTCTCGAGGGCGCCCAGGGGGCACTGCTCGATGTGGACCACGGGACGTATCCCTATGTGACGTCGTCGAACACCACGGCCGGCGGTGCCGCGCTCGGAGTCGGTATCGGCCCGACGATGATCGATTCGGTCATCGGCGTGGTGAAGGCGTATACGACCCGCGTGGGAGAGGGGCCGCTGCCCACCGAACTGCCATCGCCGCTGCAGGAGCAGGTGCGCGAGCTGGGCGGCGAGTACGGCGCGACGACCGGTCGCCCCCGCCGTTGCGGCTGGTTCGATGCCGTCGTCGTGCGCTTCGCGCGAAGGGTGAATGGCCTGACCGGCCTCGCCGTCACGAAGCTCGACGTGCTCGATACCCTGCCGGAGATCCGCATCGCCACCGGGTACCGTGCGGACGGAGAGCTGCTCGACGACTTTCCGGGCGACCTCGAACTGCTCAGCGAGGTGGAGCCCCAGTACGAGACGCTTCCCGGGTGGCAGACGTCCACACGCGAAGCACGGCGCTGGGTCGATCTACCCGATGCCGCGAAGCGCTACCTGCGGCGCGTCGAGGAACTGACCGGGACGCCGATCTGGTATGTCTCGGTCGGGACGCGGCGCGACCAGATCATTCACGTGGAGCGGCACGGGTAAGCGGGAGGCGGCCACCTGATGCAGCCGGTCGACAGGGTCAAGCCCCAGGTCCGGGAGCTTTCGGCGTACACGCTGCGCCGGTACGAGTCGCGGATCAAGCTGAACCAGAACGAGAGCCCGTACGACGTCCCAGCGGAGCTGAAGAAGGCGCTCTGGGAGCGGCTGTCGTCCCGGCCGTGGAACCGGTACCCGCCGTTCGTCGCGGAGGACTTCATTTCCGCCGTGTCCGAGGCGACGGGATGGCCGCCGGAAGGGATCCTCGTCGGTAACGGCTCGAACGAGCTCATTCAGGCCGTCCTCGCCGCCGTTGTGGGGCCGGGATCAACGGTCGTGATCCCGGAACCCACCTTCACGTTGTACCGGCTGCTGACGGGTGTCGGTGGAGGTACCGTGGCGGCAGTTCCGCTGACTCCCGACATGCGGTTGCGGGTCGATGCCCTGGTCGCCGAAGCCCAGAGGACGGACGCCGCCCTCGTAGTGCTCTGCACACCCAACAACCCGACCGGCACAGCGGCCTCCCGCGAGGAGATCGAGCGCCTGCACGATGAAACGCAGGCCGTCGTCGTGCTGGACCAGGCGTACGTCGAATTCGGTGGGTTCGATGCCATCCCCCTTCTGGCGGAGCGGCCGCGGCTGGTCGTTCTGCGCACGTTCAGCAAGGCCATGTCGATGGCTGGGCTTCGGGCCGGCTACATGCTCGGGGATCCGACGTTCGTCACCGAGGTATCCAAGGCAAAACTCCCGTACAACCTTAACTTCGTGACGGAGACGATCGCCGCCGAGGTGTTGCGACAGCGGGCGCTGCTGGCGCCCAACGTGGAGGCGATCCGCGCGGAGCGGGACCGGATGTACGAGGCAATGACGGCGCTGGACGGGATCACCGTCTTCCCGAGTGCGGCCAACTTCCTTCTGTTCCGTATCGAGCGGGAGAACCTCGACCAGCGCGTGGTGTTCGATCGGCTGCTGTCGGAGTCGGGCGTCCTCGTGCGGGACGTGTCGGGATATCCAATGCTGGAGCGTTGCCTCCGTGTGAACGCCGGGCTGCCGGAGGAGAACGACGCATTCCTCGCCGGCCTGGCGAGGGTGCTCGAGGGGTGACGAGCGGGCAGGGCTGCCGCGCTGACCAACCGACGGCGCAGCCGTGGGGACCGGGATGAGCGACCTCAAACCAGAAGCGACGAATCGTACCGCGTCACGAGAACGCGAAACGCGGGAAACCCGAATCCGTGTGCGGCTCGACCTGGATGGCCAGGGCTCGAGCAGGATCGCGACGGGAATCGGCTTCTTCGACCACATGCTCGACGCCCTGGCCCGGCACGGAGGGTTCGACATCGACCTGACATGTGAAGGCGACCTCCATATCGATGCCCACCATACCGTGGAGGATGTTGGGATCGTGCTGGGATCAGCGTTCCTCGAGGCTTTGGGGCAGAAGCGCGGGATCGCTCGGTTCGCGGACGCCACCGTCCCGCTCGACGAGGCTGTGGTGCGAGCCGTGGTCGATATCTCGGGACGGCCCTTCGTCCACTACGACGTGCCCATGCCTGCCGGGCAGCCGCGGATCGGCGAGTTCGACGCGGCGCTGGCGGCGGAGTTCTGGCGCGCGTTCGCGACGGAGGCCAGGATCACGCTGCATCTCGACCTCATCCGCGGGGTGAACGCCCACCACATCGTGGAAGCCACTTTCAAGGCGGCCGCTCGTGCCCTCGGCGCGGCGACTCGCGTTGATCCGGCGCGGGGATCGGCGGTGCCTTCCACGAAGGGTGTCCTGTGATGGATGCGCCTTCAGCCGCCGCGCCGCGCCGTGTGGTCGTCCTGGACTACGGGGCCGGCAATGTCCGCTCGGTGGTCAAGGCATTCGAGCACGAGGGCGCGGAGGCGGTCCTGACGTCCGATCCGGCCGTCGCGCGGTCTGCCGACCGCCTCGTCCTCCCTGGCCAGGGACACTTCGGTCAGTGTATGAGACAGCTGGAGGAGAGGGGGCTCGCCGACGCAATCCGGACGGTCGTCGAGGCGGGTCGCCCGTTTCTGGGCATATGCGTTGGGATGCAGCTGCTCTACGAGGCGAGTGAGGAGGCACCCGGCGTCGCCGGGCTCGGTCTGCTGCCCGGGATCATCCGCCGCATCCCCACTCACCTTCACCTTCCGCACGTGGGTTGGAACGCCGTGAATTTCACGGAGGCTGGACGCTCATCGCCGCTGCTGCGCGGCGTGGCGAACGATGGACCACGGTACTTCTACCACGTTCACAGCTTCGCACAACTCGACAATGGTGCCGACGAGGTGATGGGGACCTGCACGTACGACGTCGAGTTCGCGTCGATCGCCGGACGGGACAACGTGATGGGCATCCAGTTCCATCCGGAGAAGAGCCAGGAGGACGGGCTCGCCATCCTCAGGAACTTCGCGGCTCTCTGAACGTGCGGTGCCGGTGAACGTGATGACCTTCTTCAAGGGCCACGGGCTGGGGAACGACTACGTGGCCATTGACGGACGCCTCGGCGACCTCCCTCTGACACCCGCGGCCATCCGCCTGCTCTGCGATCGGAACCGCGGCCTCGGCAGCGACGGCATCCTCGTTCGCGTTCCTTCGGACGGGGCGGACTTCGGCGTCCGCATCTTCAATCCGGATGGTAGCGAAGCCGAGAAAAGCGGAAACGGGTTGCGCATTTTCGCGGCCTACCTGCTGGATCAGGGCGACGTGCGGGTTGGAGAGCCGTTCACCGTCCACACGGCGGGAGGTTATGTGCGGATGATCGTGCTGGAGGAATCGCCGACCGGCACGCTGCAGGTGGAAGTGGAGATGGGAAGGGCCTCGTTCCGCAGTTCGGCGGTCGGGCTGTCTGGCCCCGATCGGGAGGTCACCTCGGAGGTGCTCGAGCTCCCGGGGGGGGATCGCGTTTCGGTGCAGACCGTATCGATCGGAAACCCGCACTGCGTCTGCTTCGAGGATGAGCTCATCCTCGAAGACATGCGCCGGCGCGGCCCGCAGATCTCGACCCATCCCTGGTTCGCCAACGGCACGAACGTGCAGTTCGCACGCGTTTCCGGGCCCAACGAGGTCGAGGTTTTCATCTGGGAGCGTGGAGCGGGGGAGACGCTCGCCTCGGGGTCGAGCGCGTGCGCGGTCGCGGCCGCGGCGGTCCGTCGCGGGCTGGTCCAGGGTCCCACTGTCCAGGTTCGTATGCCGGGCGGCACGCTCGCCGTCACCGTCTCGCGCGACTTCGACGTCCTCCTCCGCGGACCGGTCGAATCCGTCTACAAGGCCGAGCCCACCAGCGGCTTCCGCCGACGCCTGCGGGAAGTGTCATGAGTCTGGCGAAACGGATCATTCCCTGCCTCGATGTGATGGACGGCAGGGTCGTGAAGGGCATCCGGTTCGTCGACCTTCGCGATGCCGGCGACCCGGTGGAGCAAGCGATCCGCTACGACCGGGAGCGCGCCGACGAGCTGATCTTCCTCGACATCACCGCCTCGCACGAAGGGCGTGCCTCGACGCTCGACATGATCCGCAGGACGGCGGAGTCGATCTTCATCCCCTTCACTGTGGGAGGAGGGGTGCGATCGGTCGATGACTTCCTGGCCATCCTCGGTGCGGGAGCGGACAAGGTGGGCGTGAACACGGCGGCCCTCCGCGATCCGACGCTCATCGAGCGCGCGGCCGACCGGTTCGGATCACAATGCGTGGTTGTGGCGATCGACGCCCGCCGCGTGACCGGCCTGCCGGACGGACAGCTCCGCTGGGAGGTCTACACCCACGGCGGCCGTACGCCCACGGGTGTGGACGCGCTGGAGTGGGCCGTTCGCGCGGAGGAGCTCGGGGCTGGCGAGATCCTACTCACTTCGATGGACACCGACGGAACTCGTGCGGGCTACGACCTTCCACTCCTCGAAACGATCTCGAGCGCCGTCGGCATCCCTGTCATCGCCTCCGGCGGAGCAGGGACGCTGGAGCACCTGGACGAGGCGCTGCGCGCAGGAGCGCACGCGGTCCTGGCGGCCTCCGTTTTCCACTTCGGGGAGATAACCATTCCTCAAGCGCGGCAGTTCCTTGCCGAGCGCGGACATCAGGTCCGTCGATGACCCGCTCGGCAGCGTACGTGCGGCAGGCCTGAATAAGGCACTTCCACAAGCTGGTCACGTTTCAACCAACACCGCCTTCGCCGACTCGACGCCCGCCGAAGTTCGACGCTTCGCCCAGCTGCAACGCTCGGCCCACAGGGATAATCTTAGGGCGACACAGGCCCGGCGTCTTGTCGCAGCAAGGCTCGCTGAGATTCCCCACAGCGACCACATGATTCAAACGGCTGTCGGGTTCTTCTCCAGCCGGCGCACGATCGGTCACTTGCGTTGGTTTCCCCCGGCCGAACCACCTCAGGTTCGTACTTTCTTCAGCAGGGCCAACGCCGCGATCAGGAAAACGACGTTGGGTGTCCAGGCGGCAATCAAGGGATGGGCGGCGCCGCTTTCACCCATGGCCTCTCCCACCTTGAACATCATCAGGTAGATCATCGTCACGGCGAGGCTGATGCCGACCCCGAATGCGGGGCCACCGCGGGAGGAGGTGGTTGCCAGCGGGGCACCGAACAGCACGATGACGAAGAGCGCGATGGGAAGCGAGATCCTCTGGGCGAGGTTGACGCGGAAGCGGCTGGAGTCGGCGCCGGACCGCTCCACAGTCCGGATGAACTTCTTCAACTCACCATACTGCATCTCGTCGGGTTGCTTGGCGTCCGTCAGGAACTCTTCCGGTCGCTCCTGTAGATCCGGAATCCGCATCGCGGTGAAGTAGAACGCCACGGGCTCACCTTCTTCCGGGAACCAGCGGACGTAGCCGTCACGAAGGGTCCACCCGACGTGCTCTTCCCAGGTGGCGCTGGTTGCGGAGTGATTGATGCGCATGGACCCATCGGAGCTCCAGCCTTCGATCATCACCTGGTCCATGACCTGGGCCTGCGCGTTGATCCGATTCGCGGCCAGTGTTCTCCCGTTCTCGGTTCGGAATACGAAGTTGAGGCGGTAGGGGCTGGTGATCTGCTCGCGCTCACCGAGGATCTCGGCTCGCCGAAGGTTGGAAGCGGGAACGATCTCTCCGATTCCGACCGCCACAACACTGAGCACTGCTGCCACGAAGACGAGCGGCGCGGCCAGCCTGTAGAAACTCACGCCGCCGGCCTTCGCGGCGGTGATCTCCTGGTGTCGCGTCATCCCGCTGATCGTGAATACGGTCGCGATCAGCCCGGCAACCGGAAATCCCCAGAAAACGAGCTGAGGCAGGAAATAGACGTAGGAAACTCCGACGACCCGGAGAGGGATCCCGCGGCCGAGGTAGCGATCGAGGTTGTCCGTCAGATCCGTGATGAGGAAGAGAAACGGCAGCGCCGCGACGAGGAGCACGAACGTGCCCAGGAACTGCCGAAGTATGTAGCGATCCAGGATCTTCACGACGCCTCAACTGCTTGCCGGCGGAACCGGGGCAGCCGAAGCCACTTCGGAAGCTCTCCCCACCCCGATCCCCGGGTCGTACCCTGCTCGCGCCCGAGCCGGAGAAACCCCAGCAATCCGAGGACGCCGAAAATGATGTTCGTCGCCCACATAGCCAGCCCGGCAGGGATGTAGCCCTCGTCACCCAACGTCTCGCCACCGATGAGGCCGACATAGTAGATGCCGAAGATCCCGAGGCTGACGGCGATCACCATGCCGATGCCTCCCCGCGGGAAGCGTAGAGCAATGGGAATCCCTATCAGGACGAAGACCAGCGTTGCTGACGCGATGGCGAACTTCTTGTGGATTTCCACCTGAAGTTCGCGAATCTGGGCCTGGACGGTGCGCGCTCGGGCCTCCGCCAGTCGTTCCGCCTCGCTACGCGACTCAACACCTTCGACGAGCGGGCTCCTCGTCGCAACCCCTCCGGCATCCTCCGCGACTGCCGCGCTACCCGAATCCTCGAGCGCCACAGTGCCACTGCTCGACACGGCATCGGACGCGACGACCTCTGCCGAATCTGGTCGTTTAGCGCCAGAGGTATCCGAGTTGCGCGTGGCCATGAGGGCTTCGGCTTCGGCCAGCCGCCTCTCGTGTTCCTCTCGGGCCTCGCGTTGACGCTCGCGATACTGAGCCAAATCCACCCTGAGCGAGTCGATCCTCGTCCGCATCATCCCCAGGGTCATGTCCCGGTCCGTGCGATGCGAACTCTCGACCCTCCGCTCGAGTCTGGCTGATACGCCATCCATCCGCATTATCTGCCGCTCGAACGTGAACGTCTGGAACTTCGCCTGATCGGCAAAGCTTACCTCGTGGACGCTTCCGTCGAACAGGGTGAGCAGCATGTCTGTTTGCTCCGGGTTCATCGCCATCCGTCCGGAGTCGGCGTCGATCGTCCGCACCGCGTCGTTCCTGCTCACGTCGTAGATGCGCACGTCGCGAAGGAGTCCCGTACCGCTATCGATGTCACCTGCCTCGAGGTAGTAGGCAGGGGTTCCAGTCTCGCTCGGAATCGAGTTGATCGTTTGCGGCTCGAGGAGGACCAGTGCCCTAGTCTGTGCGACTGCCGTCATCAACATCCGCCAACGATAGTTGGCTGCCGGCAGCACGACATTGTTGAACCAGACCATCCCGCCGGCGATGATCGCGGCGGCCACGATCAGCGGCAGCGCCACCCGGCGAAGATCGACCCCGCTGGCACGGAGCGCGGTGATCTCGTTCTCGGCGGCGAGGGTTGAAAAGGTGTAAAGAACCGCCACGAGGACCGCCATCGGCATCGTCAGGGCGACGTTGGCGGGGAGCGAAAGGATGAAGAACTCCACCACCACCGAGAACGGTAGCCCCTTTCCGGCCAGGCTGGCCAGCTCCTTCGCGAGCGTGTTGATGAGGATCACCCCCGTCAACGCGACGAAAGCGAAGAAGAACGGGCCGATGTGTGCCCTGAGCAGGTAGCGGGTAAATCGATTCATCCTTTTCGATCGCGTCCCGGTTCGGAGCGGCTACTACACCGTTGGACGGGGCGGGTTGCCATGCTCTGCGGATGGAGCGCTCATCTTCGGCGGTTTCCTTCCACGCCATTCTCGACCTCTCGCGTACTCCTCCTCTCCAGTATCGCCGCACTAACGACGATGACGATAGCGTAGCGAATCCCCGTCGGCCTTGTGCGAGCCGACCGATCATGGCGCCTCGAGCAATGCCGCAGGCCGCAACTCTCGTATCCTAGCCTCGCAGGCAGACACGCCGATTCGGCGTACGAGCGGGTCAGCAGGGCTGTTCGAGCGGAGGCGACGGGTCAGATGCTGGAGGTCACACCGGAGGAGCGGCTGGCTCTGATCGTGATCTCCGTCCTGCTGGTGGCAGGGGCGGGTGCAAGGCACCTGTCGAGCAGGGCGGAAGCTCGCCAGTGGCTTGAGTATAGCGCAGAGAGCGCCGACACTCTTGATCCTGCGGGGAACGGGTCTCTCCGCCGGGCGGCGGAGGTTGAGCTGGCCCTCGAGGAGATCCGGAACAGGCCACTCGAGCCGGGGGAGAAGCTCAACCCGAACAACGCGCCACCAGAGCAACTGGCGCGACTACCGCGGATCGGTCCTGCGCTCGCCGAGAGGATCGTGGCGAGCCGCGCCGCGGACGGTCCTTTCCGCTCCATCGAGGATCTGCGGCGGGTGTCCGGGATCGGACCTTCGCTGCTCGAACAGATTGCGCCGCATGTGGACTTGCCTCGAGGTGGCCGTCTTCCAGCCGCTGGCGGGCTGGCCACGCGCCTCGATCTGAATCGGGCGACGGGCGAGGAGCTACAGACGCTACCCGGGATCGGGCCTTCCATCGCGCAGCGCATTCTGGATTACCGGCGGGAAAAGGGCCCGTTCCGGCGCGCAGAGGACCTGGAACAGGTACCGGGGATCGGCCCGCGGCTTCGCGAGCGACTGGAACCGCTCGTTCGTTTCGATTGACGCATCGTCAGCTGGATATGCGAGCGGGAGGTACTCCGAATACGACGGTCCGGCCGAAGCAGGTCAGGTTGAGGATGATGTTGACACAGCACCAGCAGGAAGACGGACCTCGAGCCAATATCGACGAACAGGTGATTCACCCGTACCGCCGCGCCCAGCCATGGCAGTAGCCACTCCCACCGAACGCATCGGCGACATGCTGCTGCGCGAGAACGTCATCACTCGCGAGCAGCTGGACCGCGCGCTTCAGGAGGCACGCTCGGCGGGGACCCGGCTCGGGTACGCCCTCGTCAAGCTCGGGTTCATCGAAGAGCATGATCTCGCCCTCGCTCTCGCCCGGCAGCACCACGTCCCGGCGGTCGATCTCGAACGCGCCAAGCTCGACCCGAAGCTGCTCAAGCTGATCCCGGCGGATGTTGCGATGCGTCACCTGGTCGTCCCGCTGCGTCGCGTCGGCCGAACCCTGACGGTCGCCATGAGCGATCCCGGCGACCTGAGCGTGATCGACGATCTCAAGTTCATCACACGCTTCGAGATCGAGCCGGTCATCGCGGGCGAGTTCACGCTGCGGAAGGTCGTAGAGCGGGAGTACGACTTCGCCGACGAGCGGATGCAGGACCTCCTGAAGCAGTTCGACCTCGACAGCGACATCGAGCTGCTCGAGGAAGAGGAGGAGGACCTCAGCATCGGCACTCTCCAGGCACAGGTCGAAGAGGCGCCGGTCGTCAAGCTCATCAACGGGATTCTCAACGACGCGGTGAGCCGGGGCGCTTCCGACATCCATTTCGAGTGCTACGAGAAGGACGTGCGGGTCCGCTACCGCATCGACGGCGTACTGCAGGAGATCATGCGCCCTCCGCCCAAGATGAAGGCTGCGCTGATCTCGCGGTTCAAGATCCTCGCCGACCTCAATATCGCGGAGCGGCGACTTCCTCAGGACGGCCGTATCAAGCTCCGTATCGGCCGGCGGGTGATCGACTTCCGTGTCTCGACGCT
>CAZJEH010000005.1:2615-41148 GCA_964544905.1 uncultured Gemmatimonas sp. | reverse complement strand
GCACGATCTTGTCGCTGAACCAGTACATCCCGAAGTTCATCACCAGCGCGATGCCGAAGAATAGCGCGGCGCCTCCGTTCCCCCCGATGTAACCTCCCAATCCAACCAGCAGGAGCGTCAGGGCCGTCATCAGCCCCACTACCTTCAGCTTCTCCATGTCGCGATCTCCTCCTTGTCTGCTGGCGCCCTCCTGATCCGGCGCTCGGCTGTGATACACCCTCGCTCAGAAACGGGTTTCGAAGCTTTGGGGCCTGCGCAATCGCGCCGTGCCCGAGCGTCAGACGATGTAGCGCCTGTCCTTTTCCTCGGCCTGTTCCCACTCCGCACGCTGCCGCTCGAAACCGGGACGACCCATGATCCCGTATGTGAGCTGCTTGCCCAACTCCACACCCGGCTGATCCAGGGGATCGACCCCGTAGAGGCCTCCGGCGTACACGGTCGCGACCTGGAGCATGAAGAGCAGTTCCCCGATGGACGTGGCATCCACAGCCGGCAACTCGATGGTCATGTTCATCCGCCCGCGCTGCGCGAGCGCCGCCTCCGTTGCCGACTTCTCGACCCGCAGCAGCTCACCGAGCGTGTGCCCGCCCAGATAGCCCAGTTCCGGCACGTCGGGGTAGAGCGATGGAATGGGCAGATCCTCCTCCCGGTTGTTCTCGATCAGAAAGGTGATCGTTTTATCGAACGGGCCCTCCATGTAAAGCTGGACCTGCGAGTGCTGATCCGTCGCACCGAGGGCCTTCACCGGCGTGGGTCCGACGAAAATTTCCTCGCCGGAACGCGAGAACTGCTTCCCGAGGCTCTCGGCCCAGAGCTGACGGAACCAGTCCGCGACGTCCCGGAGACGGTCCGAGTACGGCATCATCACGTGGATGCGAGCGCCGTACTCGGTGTCTGCCAGGTATTGCAGGGCAGCATAGAGGCCTGCCGGGTTGGCGAACAGGTCCGGCGTGCGGCACCGTTCGTCCATCGCCCGCGCACCCGCCACGAGGTCGCGGATGGGTATACCGGCGACAGCGGCCGGGAAAAGGCCCACGGCGGACAGCACGCTGAATCGCCCCCCGACGTTCGGTGGCACTGCCAGTGTCGCGATCTCCTCCTGTTGCGAAAGCTGGCGAAGGACGCCCTTCTCGGGGTCCGTCGTGAATAGAAGGTGTCGGCGATAGTCGGCGCCGATCTCCGCCTCGAGCATCTGCCGGACAATCAGCAGCTGGCTCATCGTCTCCGCCGTGCCTCCGCTCTTCGAGACGACGTTGAAGAGCGTCTGCCGCAGATCGATGTGCCGCAGGAGGGCGGCGAACGTCGCCGGATCGGGATTGTCGACGACGTAGAGCCGGGGGTAGAAGGAGCGCCCCTCCCCGTCCAGCTCATTCCACAGAGGATCCAGCAGCGCCGTCCGCAAGGCGACCGTTCCAAGCGCCGAGCCGCCGATTCCGAGAACGACGATGTTGGAAAAGCCCTGCGCCGGTCCATCGGCCAACTCCTGGATGGCCTCGACGAGGTCATCGGCGTAGGGCAGGGCGTAGAACCCCAGCTCGCCGGATGATCTGCGCCGCTCGACGTCCTCGTGGACCTCTCGAAACCGCTCTGCCAGGGCCGTGAGTCGGTTCGGATCGATGCCCCTGCCCTGCCGCAGTCGAGGAGCGAGCATGTTGTTGTAGTCGAGAGAGATCGGCATGGCTGCTTTCGACGTTTCGTTGAACCCGCGCAGAGTCGAGGAAGAACGGCTGGCTTAGCCGACAGTCTTCGAAGCTCGCGGGATGACCAGTTGTGACTTCCGCTGTGATCGCCGGACCCAGCGGTACGGCGGTCCTACCTGCGATACGCAGGCACCTTACGGACCAACGCGCCCCCGGCCGGGAACACCATCACGTCGCCCGCGAATCGCACCCGGCCCCACATCCGGCAACCCTCGTCAGGGCCCCTCGATCTCGATCGCGAGTCCGTCATAGGCGGGCTGGATCCCGGGCGGCAGCCGTTCTTCGAGCTCCCGATGAGACGCGCGATGGCTGATGTGGGTCAGGTACGTATTCTCCGCCCCGATCTGGAGCGCCATCTCCACCGCTTCCTCGACATTGAAGTGGGTCGGATGCGCGTTTCCGAACCAGAGCGCGTTGAGGACGAGCGTCCGCACCCCCTTCAGGGCATTCCGCGTACGATCGGGGACGTACTTGGCGTCGGTGATGTATCCCAGGTCGCCGACCCGGAACCCGTACGCCTCGATGGAGCCGTGCTGGACAGGCAGCGGGATCATCGGCAGACCGGCGATCTCGATCTTTTCGTAAGGCGTGAGCTCGTGGAGCTCCCCTTCGGGGCGGCTGGTCCCGTTCACCTGCGAGCCGAGCCGGTCGAAGACGTAGCCGAAGCGGTCGGCGAGGACATTGATGCAGTCCCCCGACCCATAGATCCCGAGGGGCTTTCCGGTCCTCATCGAGAACACGCGGAGGTCATCCAACCCATGCGTGTGGTCGGCATGGTGGTGAGTGATCCAGACCGCGTCCAGCCGTTCGAGATGCACGCTGAGGAGTTGCAGGCGCAGCTCCGGGGGCGCGTCGATCAACAGCCGTCGATCGCCCTGCTCGAGCAATGCCGCGTGACGGGAGCGCCGGTCGCGCGAATCCGGCGACCGGCAGGTCGCGCAGCCACACCCGATCACCGGGATCCCGAACGACGTACCCGTGCCGAGAAAGTGGAGCTTCATGACGCGCGGAAGAGGGGAAAGCCCTTCCGCATCTAGAACTGCACGATGCGCATGGTGTTGGTAGTTCCCGATGTGTGCATCGGGAGGCCGGCCGTCAGTACGACCCTCTGGCCTCGCTCGGCCAGTCCCCGCTGGATGGCAGTCTCGCGCGCCGCTTCCAGCATCTCCTCGTAGGCGGAGCCGCGCGGACAGAGGACCGGAATCACGCCCCAGACCAGCGCGAGCTGGTTGTACGTACGCGGGTTGTCCGTCATCCCTAGAATCGGGACGGGTGGCCGAAAGGATGAGACGACCCGCGCGGTGAAGCCGCTCCGCGTAAACGTGACGATCAAGGGCGCGTTCAATCGCCGGACCGCTTCCACCGAGGCCGCCGCGACCGCCCACTCGGTGGGCACGACGCGCGCCGCGAGCGGCTCGATCGGGAAATCGTAGTGCGGTCCGGTATCCCGAACGGACGAGGACTCGATCTCGGTGGCGATGCGCACCATCGCCCGGACCGCCTCGACCGGGAATTTTCCGGTCGCCGTCTCCGCTGACAGCATTACCGCGTCAGTTCCGTCGATGATCGCGTTCGCCACGTCGGACGCCTCTGCTCGCGTCGGACGCGGATTGTCGATCATCGACTCCAGCATCTGGGTGGCCGTGATGACCGGCCGGCTCGACAGGTTCGCGAGCTGGATCATCCGCTTCTGGGCGAGCGGGACCTTTTCGAAGGGGAGTTCTACGCCGAGGTCGCCTCGGGCCACCATCACGGCAGAGCCCGCCTCGACGATCGCCCGCAGGTTCTCCAGCGCCACTCCCTTCTCGATCTTGACGACGATGGGCGGACCGTCAGGCGGGATCCGCCTCTTCAGGTCCAGCACGTCCTCCGCCTCGCGCACGAACGAGAGCGCCACATAATCGACGTTACAGCGCAGGGCGAAGTCGAGATCACGGAGGTCCTTCTCGGTGAGGGACGTCACCCCCATGCGAACGCCGGGCAGGTTGATGCCCTTGTTGGACGTGAGCACCCCGCCGTGCACGACCCTCATCTGGACCCTCGGCGGTGCGGACTCCATTACCACCAGCTCCATCAACCCGTCCGCCAGGAGGACCACGTCACCGACGGTCAGGTCGTCGGCCAGCGACGGATAGGTGGTCGGGATCTCGCCCGGCTCGTGCTCGCCCTCCGGCGCGAAGGTGACCGTCTCACCAGCGGTGAGGGTCATCGGCTCGGGCAGCACGCCGACGCGGATCTTGGGTCCCTGCAGGTCGGCCAGCACGGCGAGCGGGCGGTCGAGTTCGGCCGCGACCTCCCTCACCGTCTGGATGACCCGCCCGTGGGTCGCGTGGTCGCCGTGGGAGAAGTTGATTCGGGCAACGTCCATCCCCGCGTTCACGAGCGCAGTGATGCGCTCACGCGAGGAGCTGGCGGGCCCGAGAGTACAAACGATCTTGGTGAGTCGTACCATTCTGAGGGTCAAGCTGCCTCGACCGGACCGACGGGTCGCTGCCCGGGGCCGGTACGGACGGTCGTCGCGCCGGATGAAGACCGGAAGCTACCTAGCCTCCCGCGCACAGTCCAGCCGTGGGAACCAACCTCATCTCCCGTTCCAGTACACCAGATCGCCACCGACCATCGTACAGACGCATTCCATCGTCGCATACTCGTGCGGATCAGCCCTGAACGGGTCGATCGACCAGGCGACGAGGTCCGCGTCGAACCCGGGAAGTAGTGCTCCCCGGCGGTCGGCCAGTCCGGCAGCGATCGCCGACCCGATCGTATAGGCCGAGACCGCCGAGCGGGCCGTCAGGCGCTGTTCCGGAAACCAGGCGACACCGTCCCGGCCGGTATGCCAGTCGGCCCACGAGCCTCGCTGGACTGCGGCGAAGAGCCCCGGCCTCGGGTCCGGCGTTTCCACGGGAGCGTCCGACCCGAACGCGAGGACGACACCGGCCCGCTCGAGCGCTGAGAACGGGTACGCGCCGGCAGACCTTTCCCGCCCCCACCAACGCTCCGCCACGGGCGCGTCGGTGAGGATGTGGGCCGGCTGGACCGACCCGACGACGCCGGACCGCCCTGCCATTTCCCACAGTTCACGCGGGCAGAGCTGGACATGCTCGATGCGGTGCGGAACGGCCGCGGCCGGGACTGCGCTCAGGACGGTGAGCGCGAGCTCGACCGCGGCATCGCCGATCGCGTGCACAGCGGAAGAGAGCCCGGCCCGCGAGGCGCGCTCGACCGCCGCGCGGAAGACGGCAGGGTCCAGTGTGTTCATTCCCCGATCGTCGACCGAGCCGACGTAGGGTTCCCGGAGCCAGGCCGTACGGGAGCCGAGCGAGCCGTCCAGGAACATCTTCACCCCGCCTACGCGGAGCCAATCGTCACCGAATCCGCTGCGCAGACCGGCGGCGATCGCCGACTCGAGCTGATCGAGCTGAATGTGCTGGAGAACGCGCATCCGGAGCCGTCCTGCGTCGACCAGCCTCCTGAGGTCGCTCGGCCCTGTCGATTCCACGGAGTGGATGCCGGTAATGCCGAACCGGTGCAGCTCCTCCTGTGCTTCGATCAGCGCGACCTGGGTCTCGGCGATCGAGGGCGCGGGGAGGCGCTCCGCCGCGAGTGCCCGAGCCGCCTCCAGCAATAGACCGGTCGGCTCGCCGGTCCGTGGATCGCGGAGGATCCTCCCCCCCGGCGGGTCATCAGTCAATTCGTCGATCTGGCACAGGCGGAGCGCAGCGCTGTTGAGCCATGCCGAGTGCAGGTCCTGGCTGTCCAGGAACACGGGCACGTCGGGGATGAGCCGATCGAGATCTTCACGGGTCGGCTGATCGGGCCACTCCGCCGCATTCCAGCCGTGCCCGCGGATCACACCGGCGAGCGGTGTTCCGAGTCGTGCTACCCGCTCCGCCGCCTCGCCGGGCGAGCGCGTACCGATGAGCGAGATGCGCTTCCGAAACAGCGCCCAGGTTGTGATGTGGATGTGCGCGTCGGTAAACCCGGCCGTGATGGTGGCGTCGCCCAGGTCGATCTGTTCGACGCGTCCGGAAATCGCATTGCGCAACTCCGATTCAGCCCCCAGGGCCTTCACGCGCCCGTTCGCGATGAGGATCGCCTCGACGGGCGGATGATCGGGAGTCGGGTAGACCGCCCCGCCAACGAGAAGTACCTGTCGCCCGCTCAGATTCTCGATCATCGAAGTTCAGCGTGCGAATCCCTGGAGCAAACCCCGGTCGCGGCCTTGCGACGACCCTCGGGCCGCCGCATGTTCCCCGCCGAGCGGTGGGCGGAACCAAGGGCGAACGGTTGCCTCTCACGCTCCCTGGGGAGCACGCCCTTGCCCACGGAGTCCATGCGATACCAGTACATCGACGATCCGGAGACGCTCGCCGCCGCCCTCGAACGGATCCGCTCGTCCCCGATGCTGGGGGTCGATACCGAAGCCGCCGGGTACCATCGCTTCCACGATCGCATCAGCCTCCTTCAGGTATCATCCCGCGAGGAGAATCTTCTCATCGATCCGCTCGCGATCGATGACCTCTCGCCGTTGTCGCCGCTGTTCCTCGATCCCGCGGTCGAGAAAATCTTCCACGACGCTGATTTCGACCTGCGCATCCTGCATAGGGATGCCAGACTCGAGGTGCGGTCGCTGTTCGACACGCAGATCGCGGCCGCGTTCGCAGGCGAGCGCCAGCTCGGGCTCGGGGCGGTGGTTGAGAAGTTCCTGGGCGTCTCGCTCCCCAAGGCCTATCAACGGGCGGACTGGGCCGAGCGTCCCCTTACCGAGGGGATGATGGAGTACGCGGCCATGGACACCGCGTACCTTTCCCCGTTACGAGACCGGCTCCTGGAGAAGCTGGAGCGCCTCGGCCGGGTCACCTGGGCGCGCGAGGAGTTCGCGCGGCGCGAATCGACCCGCTGGAGCGAGGACGACAGTGCTGGCGACGCCTTCCTGCGCATCAAGGGGGCCCGCGAGCTGCAGCCCCGCGGCCTGGCCATCCTTCGGGAGATATACCGCTGGAGAGACGAGGTCGGGAGAGAGCGGGACCAGGCGACCTTCCGGATCATGTCGAACCAGACGATGCTCGAGATCGCGCTCAAGGCCCCGACGACCCGGTCGGCACTCCTGGGGATCGGTGGCATCTCATCGGGTCTCGTCGATCGGCGATGGCGAGAGCTGGTGGAGGCGGTCCGGAAGGGACTCGCAGTCCCGGAAGCCGACCTCCCCCGCTTTCCCCCGTCCCGCCGTTGGGAGCGAGACCCCTCCGTCGAGCAGATCGCGGAACGCCTTCGGCAGGTGAGGAACCGTGTTGCGGAGTCGCTGGATCTCGATCCAGGTTTTCTCATGTCGCGCAATCTGCTGGACGAGATCGCGCGCCGGAAACCCGCCACGCTCGAGGAGCTTGCCGCCTTTTCGGAGGTTCGGGGCTGGCAGATCGAGGTGCTCGGCGAGGAACTGATGAAAGCAATCAGGTAGGCGAACACGATGGAAACAACGATGACTACCCGGCCGTTCACAACGGAGGACGGAGAGGAATGGATCGCGTTCGCGGAGGACGCGATCGTAGCTCACGGCAAGCCGGGAGCTCTGCTTGCCTTCAGGCCTGCGGGAGCTGCAGAGGACGAGACGGTCCGGTCGACCGTTACCTTCAACAGCCAGGCGGCCGCGGAATTCGCCCTGCGAACGATGGGCGTCAAGGAATTGCGGCGCCGACTGAGGCTGGCGCGGGCCGCGCTCGGCGGGGTCTGATCAGGGAGCGATCCGCCTCAGGATACCGGCGGTACGCAGGGCAAGCTCGGGGGACCTTCCCAGCCATTCCACATCTCCGCGGATCCGGCGGCGTGTCACGAAGCTTATCTCCACCGTCGGCGCATTCGCGAAGTCACTCGTGAGTTCCGGCGGCACGACGAGCGAGAGGTCGCTGGAAAGGCTTTCACGGCTCCAGCGGCAGTCGGTGGCGGCAACCCTGCCCTCCGCATCGACCATCGCTCGGATGGTGGGGTGCATCGCTACCCCTTCCCGCACGGTCACCTGGGTCAGGGGTCCACAGAAGAGTTCCGTCCGCACCACCGCACCGACGGCGGCGTCGCCCTCGGCCAGCAGCGCCTCATACTCCGCCGCCGAAAATGCCTCACGGGTCGGGGCGGGCGGCGCGGCAAGTGCTGTGGCGCCCACTTCCGGTTCCGCGCTCGAGAGCGCGGGCCCGATGGCCTCGGCGGGCGTGGGCTCCTCGCCTCCCGTCACGATCCGCACGACCAACAGCAACACGATGACGGACACGGCCCCGTAGGCGGCCGGTCGCGCCGCCGCTCGCCAACCGCCGTTCCGCGACTGGTTGCGACGCCTGTCTCCGACCCGGCGATCACCCTGCCGTCGCTCTCGCGGCTCCGCGCCGCTGGTCTCGTTCATTCAGGTCTCCCAGCGGTTTGCGTTGTCCCCTCGGGCGTCTTCAGAACCCTCGGCAGGGACATGTGGAATGTCGTTCCGACACCCCGCGTTGAGCTCGCCCTCAACTCCCCACCCAGCAGGTGGACCAGCTGGCTGGCCACCGCCAGGCCGAGCCCGGTGCCGCTGGAAACGTCTTCGGAGAGGGAGGGGAACTCGTCGAACACAGAAGCAAGCTGCTCCGAATCGATCCCGACGCCGTTGTCGAAGATGTCGATGGAGATGTTGCCGCCCGGCATCTGCTCGCCGCGTACCCAGACGGGACGCTTGCCGCTGTTGCGGATGGCGTGGGCGATGAGGTTCACGAGCGCTTGCCGCAATCGTCGCGGATCCGTCGTTATCCGTCCAAGCTCGCTGCTCACCGACACGTGGATCTCGACACCCTCGCTGCGGGCAATCGGCTCCACCGTAGCAAGGGCATCCGCCAGCAACTCCGACAGATTCACCTCCTCAGGCTGCACCGACATCCTCCCCGTCTCGATGCGGGCGATGTCGAGGATATCGTTGATCAGTTCGCGCAGATGGTGGACCGCCTTCTGTGACCGTTCGACCGCGAGCTCCTGCTGTTCGTTCAGGTTTCCGTAAACGCCCGCGAGCAGCAGGTCGTTGTAGCCCATGACGGCGTTCACGGGAGTCCGCAACTCGTGGCTCATGGAGCCATACAGCCGGTTGCGGCCGCTGAGGGCGACCTGGAGCTCCCTGGTGCGCCGCTCGAGACGCTGGTTGAGCCGCAACATCTCGGCTTGATGCTGATGCAACTGCTCGGTCATGGCGAAGAGCTCCTGGCTCCGCGCTTCGACCTCCCGGTTCCGCTCCTGTAGCTGCAGGGACAGCTCCTGGTTCTCCATCAGCTTCTCCTCTATCTCCTGCAGCGCGCGGGCAAGGCGGAGCGCGGTCCTGTCCGCGTCCTGCTTCGCCTCACCCGCCGATTGGTCCGGCACTTCCCCGACGCCGAGCGCCAGCAGGCGATCGGACCCGTCGTCCCGGAGCAGGTGGAACATGTGCGCTCGGGTGCCGGTCGGGGTGCGAATCTCCAGCCTGTAGCCTTCGCTTTCCGCCGTCGTGCCCGCCCTTGCGATTTCCCTCTCCAGCTTCTTTGCCGACGCAGGCGTGAGATAGTCGCCGATCGGGTGCTGCACGACGGAAGCACCGACCATCCGTTCGAAAGCGGGGTTGGCAGCCGTTATCGACATATCTCGTGACAACTCGACGACCGGCAACGGAAGGTGACGAAGTGTCACGAATAGATACGATTCTACCTGTTGCTTCATCGGCGTAACAGATTTACTAACCGATAGTTACGCGCGCGCTTCGGACCGGCGCCTCCGGTCCGACGTGGCATGGATCGTGCCGCCGGCGGCCCCCCTTCGTTTACTTGCCACCCAGCTTCTGCTTTTCGCGGTCACCCAGGACCATCTCCAGCTGCCGCGGCCAGGGCTCCGCTCAGCCAGTCAATTCCCGACGCGAGCAGCGCTCGCTGGCGGGGCAAGGATCTGCACGGTCACCGGCCGACTGCTTTCAATACCCGGGCCCACGTAAGACGTCTCCATCGGGTCCTCTGAATGCGCGGTCCCGAGAGGCTCACCGGATCCGGCCCGATGCCAGCAATATCGGGAACGGCGGGCACATGTCTTGCCCCGCCGGCCGCCTCCCGGCGGCGAGTCATCCGGCTGCTGACGGTGCCGACGCAGACCACACGCACTGCCGGTCGGCGAGCGTGACCGGACGCTCCGTTGATGTATCTATGAATTGTGGCCGGCCTCCCGGGGAGGCCGATCCGTGACGTTGATGGGGCCCCGCTGGAGCCCCGGCTCAATCGTATGGAAGGAGGAGGCGATCATGCACCGGATACGGGTGACCACTCCGCGCTATGAGCAATCACGAACCTACGTCGGGCAGGTCGGCGAGGTGATCGGCCACTGGGGGCCCGAAACCAACGAGCATGGCCGAGACGGCTATCTCGTGCAGTTCCCCGACGGAAAGATCGTCGGGGTCGCCGAAGACGAAGTAGAGACCGTCAGCGCCGAGTAGTCGGGACGCTCAGTCGCTGTCCGGGACGGATCGGGCGCTCACCCAGCTCGTTCGCGGTCCGGATGGCTTCCACGCTCGATCCGTACCTCTGGGCGATCTCCCAGAGCGTATCACCGGCTTCCACGACGTGCTCCACCTTCTGCTCACGCGCCGAGCCCGGGATCGACAGTTTCTGGCCAGGCCGTATCAGGTCCCCTTCGATCGAGTTTTCCTCGCGGATCCTCTGGACCGAGACCTCGTACCGCCGTGCGATCGACGACAACGTCTCGCCGGGTTCCACGACGTGTTCCACCCTCGGCTCCTCTACCGCCCGGGGGATTCTCAGTCTCTGGCCGGACCGGATAAGATCGCCTTCGAGGGAATTCTCCTCGCGAATCCGCTGGACGGAGACTTCGTAGCGTCGTGCGATGGATGAGAGGGTCTCGCCAGGCTCAACCGTGTGCGTCAGGTCTCCAGTCGTCTCTCTCGTCGGGACGGAAACCGAGAGGCTGGGCCGGCTCGCCGCCACGGAGCCATCGCCGCTGGAACCTTCATTCGACGCCGAACGGCCGGCGAGGACCTCCACGGCGGCAGTGGGGAGCCGGATGCGCGAACCCGCCAGCAGCCGATCGAAGTCGATGTCGGGATTCATCTCCCGGATCATGGCCGCGCGCACACCCGTGAGCTGCGCGATACGGCTGAGCGTGTCGCCCCAGCGCACAGTGTATGTGCCCAAGTCCTGCTGGCGCCGCTGAGACGCCGCGATATAGGCACGCTGGGCCTCGACGCCCGTTCCATCCGTTACCCAGACCCAGTACCCGCCCGACGGCACGCGACCAGCTCGCAGGTGCGGGTTCAAGGTCGTCAGCTGGGCCTCGTCCAGTCCCGTCATCCGGGCCAACTCAGCCAGGGAGACCGGCTGATCGACATGAATGCTGTCGAACGCGAAGCCGCTCGCGAGCGGGGCCGGCGGAAGACCGAACCGGCTGCGATTCCGACCGATGATGGTCATCGCGTATAGCCGGGGCACATAGTGTCTCGTCTCCGCCGCGAGATCGCCGCGCGTGGCTAGCTCCCAGAAGTTTCGCGCCCGGTACTGTTCCATGCTGCGACGGACTCGCGTACTCCCAGCGTTGTAGGCTGCCGCCGCGAGCGCCCAGTCTCCGTGGATGCGGTAGAGGTCGCGCAGGTGCCGGGCAGCCGCGCGAGTGGAGCGAACGGGATCGAGCCGTTCGTCGACCTCGGAATCGATCCGCAGGGAAAGGTCGCGGCTCGTCGCGGGCATGAACTGCCACATCCCGGCCGCCCCGGCCGGGCTCACCGCAGTCGGGATGAACCCGCTCTCAATCATCGCGAGATGATAGAGGTCCGTCGGGATCCCCTCGGCGCGGAAGACCTCCTTCACGAACTCCGCGTAGTAGTCGCCACGCTCGATCCATCGATGGACGACGTCCCGGCGATCTCGTAGCAGGAAATCGAGCTCGGCTTCGACCCAGGAGTTGGCTTCGACGGGTAGATCGTAGTCGGCGCCGCCGAGGAGGTCGGGTCGGGCGGGTCGGATTTCGCTACCGAGAAGGACGCCCGCCGTCGGGAGTCGTTCGGGGAGAGGCGCGGCCCGCGGGGAGCGGGCGGGAACCCGGGAGCTCGCGCACGCCTGGAAGACCAGCGCGAGCCCCACCAGCGTGATGATGTTAGGAACCCATCTTCGCGGACGCGGACGATCTGGGAATGCCATGGATCGACGCTGAAGTGGACTACGACGCTTGATCCCGCGGAACGCGCGGAAATCGCGACGCAAGATAACGTTGGGTGGTGCGAGCGCAACGGACGTCCCGCCGGATCATGCCGGAACAACGCAGGGGAAAATCCCGCACGGCATCGTATGGCACGCCCCATACCCGACCGCCCAGTGTCGCCAACCCGGTTGTCCTGTCCGATCCGCCCCAACCCAGTCTCTCGGAGCCGAACTCCCCACACGGTCAGGCAACCGCAACGGCTACAAAGGCTTACGCTCCTCGCATCCATCGACGCCGTTCGCCGTGGCCCTGATTCCGGCACCCGGGTGCCCCGCGGGATGGGTTGCCCGCCCGCCGGGTTGAATTCCGGCGAAACCCCACCGCTGTCCCCTCGGGTGACCACTCGACCCCTCGGTGACAGGACAGTCGTGCGCTATTGCCTCTGGGGCGTCGTCGATCCGTGTGATCCGCAAGAGTGCGCACCCCCTTGCCGCAACGGACCCCGCGGCGGAAAATACGCCGACACGCCACATCTGCCAGCGAAAGTATATTGACTCAGCAGACACTCCTGGTCGGGCTCTGCCACCCCGACGACGAACTGGGAATCGCCGGAACGATCATGGCCCAGCGGGCTCGTGGCGATCGGGTCGTCATCGTATGGCTCACGCGGGGCGAACAGACGGAAGCATTCGGTCCGATCCCGCCGGAGGAGGTTGCCCGGCGCAGGGAGGCGCAGGGCGCCCGCGCGGCGCAGATCCTGGGTGCGGAGTACGCGTTCCTCGACATTCCGGACACGGCCGTCACCTATGATCGGGAGACGCTGATCCGGGTCGCCCGTCTCATCTGCGACATCCGACCGGACGGGATGATTACCTGGGGAGACGCATGGGTACGCGGGATGCGCCACCCGGACCACCAGGCGGCCGGCCGCCTGTTCCGGGACGCGGTCACCATCGCCCGGATAGCCAAACTCATGGCGCCCCAGGAACCACATCGGAAGCCGGTCCCCATCTTCACGTTGCGGGACGTGCACTCGACCATCCCGCCTGTGGGGGTCGACGTGACGCCGTACAGGGAGCGGATCGGGGAACTCGCAGCCCATTACCGGCAGGGGCTCGGCTTCGGCGATCCCGAGTGGGTGGAACGCCGGTTGCGCGAGATCGGCGACCGCTGGGGCGTGAAGTACGCCGAGGAATTCGACGCCTGGGAGGCTCGGCCCGCCAGCCTCACGTCGCTCCTTCCCGCCTTCCCCTTCGACGGCGTGGCCCATCCGGACCGACCCGAGAAGTGGTAGCCTTCGGCCACACGAAACAACCGCGCCGATCCGGCCGTACAGGGATGGACCCCGATCTCGCCCACACCTGAAGAAAGGGTCCCGATGGAATCCTCCGCACGGGTTCTCGAACAGATCGCGCCGCAGACATGGGAGCATCCCGCGGACCGGGCCGCCCTCGCGGCGCTGCGCAAGCTCCCCGCTTTCGACGAGGTCCTGAAGAAGCTGTTCGGGTTCTTCGGGGAGAAGCCCGTCCGGCTCGCCTTCCAGGCAAACGCGGTCCGCTGTTCACCGACCCAGTTCCAGCGCGTCAACCGTCTGTACCAGGAGGCTGCCCGAATCCTGGATGCCCCTGCAGATTATCCGGTCTTCGTCTCGCAGACCCCCATGGTCAACGCTGGGGCGTACGGGATGGAGAAGCCGTTCATCATCGTCAACTCCGGCACCGTCGAGCTTCTCGACGACGACGAGCTGCAGTTCGTGCTCGGGCACGAGCTCGGCCACATCATGAGCGGCCACAGTCTCTACACGACGATGATGGTCATCCTGATCCAGCTGGCGGAGCGGGGATTCCCGCTGGTCGGGCTGGCCGCCCGCGCGATCCTGGTCGCGCTGCTCGAGTGGTACCGCAAGGCGGAACTCTCCTGCGACCGCGCGGGATCGCTCGCGGTCCAACAGCCCGAGGTCGGTATGAGGGTCATGCTGAAGCTGGCGGGCGGTGGAGGGGCGCCGGAGACGAACCTGCCGGAGTTCATTCAGCAGGCCGATGAGTACAGGAGCGGCGGCGATCTCGCGGACCAGGTCTTCAAGGTCCTGAACCTGCTGGGGGCGAACCACCCGTTCCCTGTGCTCAGGGTCGCCGAGATGCGGGACTGGTTCCAGAGCGGGGAGTACGACAGGATCCTACGCGGCGAGTACCGCCGGCGGGGAGAGCCCGAGCCCGCCTACCTCGAGGACCTGGCCGCCGCCGGCCGATCATACGCGAGCAGCGCGCGAGCCACTCTCGACACCGCCGCGGAAGCGGCGCGCCAGACCTTCCGCCAGATCTTCGGAACGGAGCGCTGAGCAGGCCGGGTACGCGAGGCTCCTGCGGCCGCCCCTGTCTCGGCCCACGGCCTGCATCGGGCCGACGGCGCGTGTCCGCCGGAGTGGGCGAGAGGCCCGGGACGGACCACGACCAACCGAGGAGAGGAAAGGAAAGCCAAGATCGACGCGCCGAACGGCCCCGACGCCACGATGACCGGGAGGGCCGAATCCACCAGCCTGGTACGCCGTATCACCTGGCGCACCGCCGACGTGGCCCGGGTGCTTCTCCTCGGCGTTCTCTTCCTTTTCCTCTGGCGCTTCTTCTGGATGGTCTACACGGCCATCTTCATCACGCTTATCGCGATCCTGCTGGCCATCGTCCTCCACACGCCCGCGAAGCTCCTCAGCCGACGGCTGCCCTACCGGATCGCTTTCGCCTCCGTCGTCGCCCTGTTCCTGGCGAGCTCGATTGCGCTGACGTTCGCCATCATCCCACAGATCTTCGACCAGATCTCGCAGCTCGCCAGCCAGCTGCCGAGCGCGCTCAACGCCGCCGGCGACTGGCTCGCGACCCGGACTGGTATCCAGCGCGACGCCGAGGTCGTGCAGACGGTCAACCAGCAGATCGCCGAGTTCATCGGTCGGTTCGTGCCGATCGCCTTCAACGCGATCAGTACGCTCATCGGTTCGTTCGCGGTGATCATCCTGGCGATCTTCTTCGCCTATCAGCCGGCCGTCTACCGGGATCTGGTAATCCGCATGGCTCCCCCGCCGAGCCGGCCGGAGATCGCCAGGGTCTACGACGAGGTTGGCAGGGGGCTGAAGAACTGGGTGTTGGGAAAGGCGGTGACGATGGTACTGGTCGGCGTCGCGACGTGGATCGGTCTGATGCTCTTCGGGATCCCGGGCGCTCTCGCGCTCGCTTCGCTGGCGGCGCTGCTCGAGTTCATCCCCAACCTCGGGCCGACCATCGCCGCGGCACCCGCGGTCGTCGCGGCCTTTCTCGTATCGCCATCCACTGCCCTGTGGGTCGCTCTCTTCTACTTCTTCCTGCAGCAGGTGCAGAGCGCGGTGACCGTGCCGCTGGTCGAACGTCGCGCGGTCAACATCCCGCCCGCGGCACTGCTGGTATGGCAGATGATGCTCGCGGTCGGGTTCGGGATCCTCGGTCTCTTCGTCGCCACGCCGCTGCTCGCCATCATTGTGGTGGCTGTGCGCATCCTTTACCTCGAGCCGACGGAGGCACGTCACGCGAGTAACCGCCGAGAGGCATTGACCTTCAGGCCGGAATCGTAGCGCACGACCGGACCACGAGAGGCCGCGAACAGGACCGGAACGGCGGCGGTCGAGCGCTACTCGCGTTGGCTTGGGTCAGCAGCCGCTCCATCTCCCGTCCCCCGGTCCTCCGAGTACAGCTTTTCGAGAGCCTCGTCCCGCTCGTCGCTCGTCTGGCCGCCCATCCATCCGAGGTACAGGAGCCACAGAAATGCACCCACCACCAGCACCACCGCACCGATGAGTATCCAGAACATGAGACGACGACCGTCGGAAGGGACGCCGCGCTGCTCGGCGCGGACCACGGGATCCAGCACGTTCCGCCGGGAATCCACACGCTTCTCCCGCAACCTGATGTCAGGGTATGACAGGGAGGTTCTCAGGCTGATGACGTCGCTCGTCCCGGGTCCATGTCAGGATGGACCGGCTGCGGAAGACTATCTCTACCTTGACAGCTTGACCCGCGCCCCCTATCGTATTCTTGATGCCTTGTTGGCTCCATCGGGCCCGAGTGTCGAATCGGGTCCTTTTTCGTCTTCGCGATCAGGAGGATCGTTTGGTAGAGATTCAGATAGGCGAGAACGATCGGTTGGACTGGGCTCTGAAGCAGTTCCGTCGGCGGATGATCCGTTCCGGTCTGTTCAAGGACATGCGCCGCAAGCGCTTCTACGAGAAGCCGAGCGAGGCTCGGAAGGCCAAGGCGAAGGCGGCCGAGCGGCGCAAGCACAAGGACCGGAAGCGGGAGAACCGCGCGCGGGGCTTCTGACCAGCGGTCGTTGGGGATCTCTACCGCCGGGCGAGCATTCGATGCTCGCCCGGTTTTTCGTTCTCGCGTCAGTAGCTGAGGAGCGAGTGAACCTGGTGGTCCTGCAGGAGGGAGCGCCCATTCAGAGCCGGCAGCTCGATGAGGAAGGAAACACCAACGACCCTCGCACCCAGCTCCTGTAGGAGGTCTACGGTCGCGCGAGCCGTTCCGCCCGTAGCCAGGACATCATCGACGATCACCACCCGCTGGCCAGGCTCGATCGCGTCGACATGCACCTCGAGATGGTTGGTCCCATATTCGAGCGAGTAGGATCGTGAGATGGTCTTGCGGGGCAGCTTGCCCAGCCGGCGCACGGGAACGAAGCCGCAACCCAGGGCGAGCGCGAGGGGCATCCCGAAGATGAATCCGCGCGACTCGATGGCGGCTACGCGGTCGATCGCCTCTCCCGCGTACGCTTCGGCGAGCCCGCGGACGACCCGGTCGACTGCCCGGGGATCGAGGAGGAGCGGAGTAATGTCGCGAAAGACGACGCCCTTGATGGGGAAATCGGGAACGGCGCGGATCAGCGACGCGATCTCGTTCATCTGTGCGGACGGTTGTCGATCGAGTCCATCGTGGCGGACGCGCAGGAAAGTAGGATCCGGATGACTTCGCGTCCACGCAGGAGATGGGGGGACGGGGCGGTGGCTCCGTCCCCCCGCAACGTCAGGTGAGGGTGGCCTCCAACTCGATCTGCACCCCCGTGAGGGCACGGGAGACCGGGCATCCGGTCTTGGCGGCATTGGCGACCTCCTGGAAGGTCGCTTCGTCAATGCCCGGGACCTTTGCCCGCGTGGTCAAGCGCATGGTGGTGATGGTGAAGCCGTCACCGACCTTTTCGACAGTACAGGCGGCATCCGTCTCGATGCTCTGGGGGGTGTGACCTCGCTTTTCGAGCTGGGCTGCGAACGCCATGCTGAAGCATGCCGCGTGAGCGGCGGCCAGCAGTTCTTCCGGGTTGGAGCCCTGGTCGTTCCCGAAGCGGGACCCAGCCGTATAGTTGCCGCCGACGGCGCCTGTCTCGCTCTTGAAAGATCCGTTGCCACCCTGCAGACCCCCTTCCCACTTCGCGCTCGCCTTTCTCGTCGGCATCACTCCTCCTGATGGTTGGGTGTTGCGGCGCACCGGGGCGCCGTGTTCGCCGGTTACCCGTGGGTAGCGGCGGATTCACGATTCCGGAATACCCCAGATGCCAGGGCTGGTCAATTCGACGCTGTTTCCGGCGGGATCCCGAACGTAGAGCGACCTTCCGCCACCTGGCCAGGTCACCTCGCTCTCGATCGGGATGCCCTCACGCAGGAGCCGGTCCCGCCAGGCGGGCAGCGACTGCGGATCGACCGCGAACGCCACATGACCGGGGCCGTCCGCGCCGTGTGCGGGGATCTCGCTGCCGGCGACGCGGGTCCTCCTCGGATCAAAGAGAAGGAACATGGCATCACCGCAGCGGAAGAAGACGTGCCGATCCGGGTCGCGGGTGACGACGCGCAGGCCGATCACTCGCTCGTAGAAGTCGGCCGCAGTGGTGAGGTCCTCGGCGTACAGACAGGTTTCCAGCACCCGGCTGGGCGGCCGGGGCGGAACATCAGGCAACTCCGTCATCGAGGCGCTCGACGGCCGCCATAACGAGCCGCGCCACCAGCCCTGTCTCCGGTGCGGAGGGATGGAGCAGGTCCGTGTTCTGGAAGAAGCTCGCCAGAAGCACGGGATTCGCGGCCAGCCTCTCCACTGGTGGATCCTCGCCCGGATCCAGCGCCTGCTGGAGAATTTCGGCGACCTCGCCGAGTATGGCCTCGCGCTCAGGGCCGTCGGCGTTCAGTCCGAGATGTTCGCTGACTGCCGTCGCGAAAGGGATGAGCGACTCCGCGCCGGCGAACAGGGTGGCGAGGAGATCGGGCGTCGGACGCCCCATTTCCCGGTCCGGAAGGCGGGATGGGAAGTCCGTACTCGCTGTCATCAGGTACGAGGCTCGATCGGTGGTGGGCCCAACGCGAGCAGGTCCTGGACGGCGTCCTCGATGAGCGCGGTGCGCGAGCAGGAACTCGTAGTCAAGCGTGAGCCCTCCGCTGCGGCGAAGACGAGATAGGTCTCGCCCACCTCGAACGGAAAGCCGCAATCCGCGGTGCTGAGCCCGATGCGGACCTCGATGACGTCCCCCGCTCCGCCCTTCCAGGATCCGAGCGACCGGAATCGAACGAGCCGGCGCGGCGCGACGACTGGCTCCTGATCGACATCCGGGGTCAGGGGAAGTGCTTCGAGGATCTCCGCGAATCCTTCGACGGTCCCGATGAACACCGCGTCGGAGGCCTCCAGCGCATACTCCAGCTCCTGCGGTCCCAGGCACGAGCACCTGCTCTCTTCGCAGAGGGCCACGCTGCCGATACTCGTAAGGAGCACGAACCCCAGAACCGCCCCACCAAGGACGCGGTGCGACAGCGTGATGGTGCCCGACCCTCCGGACTTCACACGCGCCCGCTCTTGCCGAAACCATCGGGTCAACCGCATATGCCCGAACCTCCAGTACATCTGGCACTCCGGTCGACGCAGGGGGTATCCGCACGCGTCGGTAACGAAGCGTTAGTTAACCTTACCTCCCCAACAACGGCAACGGAAGTGAATCCGCAGATGGACGTACGGAACTCGAAGCTGAAGCTGGCACTGGGCGCGGCGAGCCTGTTCCTGTTTCTCGTCGGGCTCAAGCGAACGTTCCGTACCGAGGATGGCCGATATATCGACCTGGACGCAGGGAACGGTCCCTTTCAGCCGGAATGCCACGGCTCCGGCGACATCCGCAACGCGGTCTGACGCTCCAACTGTTCGAACCGGCCGGTACCCCTCAACTCCTTCGATGACGACGTGAGGGCGAATTGCTCGGCCTCACGTGCTTCGTATGCCCTCCCGCAGGGACGGCACTTGCCTCGGCCCACGCCGAGCGCAATCGCAACCACCCGATCGTCGCGATACAGTCAGCATCTCGATCCTACACCGCATCGTCCCCGGCGTGACCCCGAGCCCCCCGACGGGGGGGGCGGGCCTGCGTTGGAGACCGTCACCGGGAACGGTCGCGCGGAAGCCGTTCGTCCACCGGGACGAACCAGTAGGCCACGTCCTCCCACCATTCGATGCCGCGAAAGCCGACGTTCTCGAATCGGCGATGCACCCCGAACAGTTCCGGATCCAGATAGAGCGGGGCGTAGACGGCGTCGTCGATCATCAACTGCTCCAGCTCGCGCCAGACGGCCCTGAGCGCGGTCGTATCCGACACAACGAGGGCAGAGTCGATCAAGGCGTCGATGCGCGGGTTGCTGGAGCCGGCGAAGTTCGCGCCGGCGGGCGGAAGGGAGCGCGAATGGAAGACCATCTCGGCGTTCGGGCCGACCACGCCGGGACCCCATCCCCATCCCCAGGAAGAACCCTGGAATTCGCGGCCCCGGAGCCGCTCGACCCATGCGCTGCGCTCGTAGGCGCGCGGGACGATGTCCACGCCAACGCGGCGCAGCATGCTCTGGATGGCGACGAGGACGTCCTGGCGGGTCTGGTCTGCGGAGATGTAGTCGACCTGGATCCGGAGGGGCGCGCCGTTTCGATCACGCAGCCCGTCCCCGTCGCTGTCGCGCCAGCCGGCCTGGTCCAGCAAGCGTGCGGCGCCTTCCGGATCGAAGGGGATGGGCCGTACGTCCGGTGAGTGCTCCCACAGCGCGGCGGGGATGGGCGAGAATGCAGGCTCACCAACGTCTCCGAAGAGCCCACGGGCCAGGCTGACGCGGTCTATCCCCATCAACAGTGCCCGGCGGACCCGCGCGTCGTCGAGAGGGGGTGACGCCGTATTCCAGGCGATCCACGCCGGGCGCACCCTCGGGGCGCCATACATCTCCACCGCCGTCGAAGCGCTCACGCGGTCGCGGAGATCAGGCGGGATCTTGAGGAGGTCGCCCTGACCCGCGAGCAGCTCCGTCAGAGCGACGTTCATGTCCGGGACCACGCGGATGACCACCCGATCGATCGCCGGCCGGCCCTCCGGTACGTCGTCGTTGGCCTCGAGAACGAGCTGCTGTCCGGCATCCCAGCGGCCGAAGCGGTAGAACCCGTTGCCGACCGGCGACCGGCTGAACGAGGCGAACCGCATGTTGGCAGGATCGACGCTCTCGAGGAGGTGGCGCGGAACCGGGACGACCTCGAGCAGCGCGTTCATGGTATACGCGCCGGTGCGGCTCAGACGCACCTCCAGCGTCGTGCTGTCGACCACGGTGACCCTCGTAACCGCCGCCACGTCCGCCTGCCGTGGCGAAGCGACGACAGGATCACGTTGACGCTCGATGGTGAACGCGACATCGGCGGCGGTGACGGGCACGCCGTCATGCCAGCGCACATCAGGCCGCAGGTGGAAGACGACCGTCGAATCGTCCCGTAGCGTCCAGGACGTGGCCAGATCGGGCTGGTAGCCGACGAGCGTCGTGTCCCGGCGCGCCAGGCCCCTGAACATCAGTCGGATCGCCTGGTAGGCCGGGTTGCTGCTGTAGGTGAGCGGGTTGAGGTCGTCCGGCTCCCCGTCGACGAGGGCGACCAGGACCCCACCGGGGGGGCCGCCGCCGAAGGTGGGAACATCGGAGACGGCTCCTGCGTTCTGCCCGGCATGGTCGCCTCCGCACGCGGCGAGAAGGACGACGGTTACGGCCGCGAAGCCAACTGTCAGCGGGCGAACGGTCATCGATCGTCCCTCAGAAGCGGTCGAACGTCCACGGGAGTGGGACGGAGAGCAGGCTGTCGAAGGCTCCGACACGATCGGAACGGTCCACCTTCGCGCGTCCCACAGCGACGGCGGAAGCCAGGTCCAGTGAGCCGATGTAGATTCGCGAGAGCGTCTCGACGTCGGTGTCGATGCTGAGGCCGGGGCGGGCCCTTCCGCCCGACCGTACTTCCACCCGCCCGTCCTCCATCTGCAGGACAAGTTCCGTGATACCCTTCGCCATGACATCGTCCTTCAACCGCAGGGCGACCTTCAGTGGCTCGCCGGGGTTGACCCTGCGCAGCGCCCACGCCGCGGGCAGATCGATGAGCCGAAACATGGGTCCCATCATCTTCACCGCGGCGGGGAACCAGTAGTGCCAGCGCTGGATGTTCGGCAGTGCGGGCAGCCGCAGTTCGCGGACGTACTCCTCGAACCGCTCCTGCGGGTGTGCTCGGTAGACGATCAGCTCCCACTGATCAGCGAGAGCAGACAACCATCCGTAGAGGCCGAGGCGAGCTTCAGCGGACAGCCACGCCGCCTCTTCGACCTCGACCGCCGAGCGTCCCGCGGTCGCGTCTCGCTGGTAGCGGAAGACCAGGTATCCGTAGGGCGTACCGGCTTCGTCGCGATAGATCGCGGCATGCCGCGTTCCATCGTCCCAGACCTGACGCCAGGCCCAGGCGGGCCGGACGAACTGGCCGGTGCGCGTGGGCGCCCAGCGGTCGTAGACGGCAGCCGCCGCGGCTCGATCGTCGTCCGCGAATGCGACCTGCACGCGGTGCCGGGCTGGGTGATCGTAGAGCGCGGTCGTCGGGACGACGTACTGCATCGCCTCGCCGGCCATGCCGTAACCGAGCCGGCGATAGAAGGAAGTACGGAAGGGATAGAGGAGCGACGCCACATCGCCCCGATCACGAGCATGGCGAAGGCCCGAGGCGACAAGATCCGCCGCCAGACCCGTACGCCGAGCCGAGGGGGAGATGGCCACCGCGCTCAGACCCATCACGGGGATGCTCTGGCCGGCGATCCATTGGTCGTAGCGAAGCAAGCGGCAGGCTCCGACGAGCCGGCCGTCCACCTCCACGACCCACAGCCGGTTGATCCCACCATCGTGTGGATCTGTGAGCAGCCGTTCACACTCCTCGAGCGACCGGCCAGGGCGCGGGAAGCTGTGGTGGATCAGGTGGGCGGCGAGCGGCACGTCGTCGACGGTGCCGTTGCGGAAGCGTCGGCTCAAGTGTTGCTTTCGTCGGATCGGGGAGTTGGTCTGGACACGATCTCCAACATAGAAATGTCGATCCTGCGCCGCCATTCGAGATCCGCACCGGTGCTCCTGGCCGCCGCCCTGCTGCTGCCGACGGGCGTGTCTTGCGGGCCAGCGCCGGGCGATGAGAGTCCGGGCGGTATGGCTGCGGCCAGCCCGGAACCGACCCAAGCGGCCGAGGTCATCCCCGGCCTCGAGGTGCTGCTGCGGGATTCGATCCACCTCGTGCGCGGCAGGCGCGTCGGCTTCCTCACCAACCAGACCGCTGTCACGCGCGATGGTCGCAGCGGCATCGACCTGCTCCACGAGTCGCCCGACATCGAGCTCGTCGCACTGTTCGGGCCGGAGCACGGGCTGCGCGGAGGAATCGAGGGCGGCGTCGCGGTCGACACCGAGACGGATCCGGCCACAGGGTTGCCAGTCTTCTCACTCTACGGCCAGACCCAGCGGCCGACGCCGGAGATGCTGCGGGGGGTAGATGTACTCCTGTTCGACATGCAGGACATCGGTGCCCGCCCGTACACGTTCGTCTGGACGATGGCGATGGCGATGGAAGCGGCGGCTGCGCAGGGGA
The DNA here is from genome assembly GCA_964544905.1 of uncultured Gemmatimonas sp. GTDB lineage: Bacteria > Gemmatimonadota > Gemmatimonadetes > Longimicrobiales > Longimicrobiaceae > WHSP01. The sequence continues at coordinate 18,332 of CAZJEH010000005.1, read as the reverse complement.
TCCCCTTCATCGTTCTCGACCGGCCCAACCCGATCACGGGGGCCGTCGAGGGACCACTCATGGAGCCGGAAATGCGGAACGTGGGGCAGGCGATCACGGGCTACTTCCCGGTCCCGCTGCGCCACGGGCTCACTGTGGGCGAAGTGGCGAGATACGTCAACGGGGAGTTCGGCATCGGTGCCGACCTCGCCGTGGTACCCGTTTCGGGCTGGTCGGCCGATCAATGGTTCGACGAGACGGGCCTTCCGTGGATCGATCCGTCCCCCAACATCCGCTCCCTCGAGGCGGCACTCAACTATGCCGGCCTCGTGCTCACGGAGGCCACCAACCTCACGGTCGGTCGCGGCACGGACGCGCCGTTCTCCTACCTGGGGGCGCCATGGCTCGACACTGCCCGGCTTGTGGGGTGGCTGGCGGATTACGATCTGCCTGGCGTACGGCTCGAACCCGTCCGCATCACGCCGGAGGGCGAGGGATGGGTACCTTTCAGGGGCGAACAGGTGGAAGCACTGCGGATCACTGTGATCGACCGCGAAGCCTATCGCCCGGTGTGGACGACACTCGTCCTGCTCAGCGGAATCCGCGATATCCACCCTGGCGAGTTCCGTATCACCAACGAAGGCTTCACCCAGATGATCGGTTCTCGGTGGGCACGCGCGGCCTTCGATGCAGGCGAATCGCCAGCCGGCATCTGGGAGAGGTGGGAGCAGGAGCTCCGCGACTGGCGGGAGGTCGTTGAGCCGTACCTCCTGTACGAGCGGTAGTGGCCTGTCTTGATGATATCCCAAACACTGCACCGTCCGAGGAAGTGCAGAGACCCCTCGAATTCCCTAACCGAGTTCCACTTTCCGACTCGCGGAACGCGCTGATAGTCAGGCCTGGACGCCGGGCGAGATCCCTGCGACTATCTCACCGCAATGTCGAGGAGTGAGCGCGCGACGCCTGTGACAGCGCCCGCGTGACCATTGGCCCGCGCCGCGCGAGCGCGTGTCCTGTTTTTCTTGGCTGCGTTGTGCGTCCGGCCGAATGACCTCGGTGCCCCCGAGAGCGTTACGCCGCCCTGAGCTCCTTCAGCTTGGGCGCGAGCTCAGCCCTCATCCGACGGCGCCGCACCGCACGGCCGGACGCGGTTGCGACCATCGCCCCCAGCGGAAGCACCACCATCGCGAGTGGCAGAATCTTGCTCATGGTCTGATCCTCGTTTGCGTTGTGTGACCACATATCGTCCGCAAATAATGGGCCTAACCAGTGAGGTCCACCAACGGCTATGCTGCCGGGGCGGGGTTCGCTCGCTTCTGCCCGCTCTCAGTGGGCCGCGAGTTGGAGTACCTGCGCGTACACGTAAAGTGGTGGAGGGTCAATCCGATTCCGCGGGATACCTGCCATGCGGAAGCCGCGACACATCGCCTGAGGCGACTTCGGTTGAGACGGTGATGGCTGGCCGACTGCCGGCCGAAAGGCTGTAGTCGATGCTGAAACGGGTGGGGCTTCGATGCCCGGCTTTACTCCACGTTCAGAACCGCCACTTCAAGCCAGCCACGGGGAGTACGGGAAGCCTACCGATGGGGCGCTCCTGCTCCGCCCCGCCATCGTAGTAAAAGAGCGCGTCCCGCCTGCCCAGGCCGTTGAGCAGCTTGAGATACGGTTCGATCTCGAACGTCCGCCCCGCGACCCTCGGAGTCCATAACTGGGAGACCGCGAGGTCGACCCGCACGAATGGTCGATCCGGTGACTGGAGGAGCGGAGCCGTCTCGGTGCCGCCCCGATCGGCGGCCATGAGGTCGGGCGGGCTGGTTACCGCGTAGTTGGAGGTACTCCGGGTCGACACGTCCATGCCGGTCGGTTCGAGGCGGATGCCGGAGTACGGCAGGCCGGCGCCGTACGCGAACCGGAAATCGATGAACGTGCCCGCGCCGATCCTCGTCGAGAAGCCGGAGCTGAGAAGGTGTCTCCCGGTGAAGTCGGTATAGGAGCCGAGCGGACCATGGGACCAGGCCCACGCGAGCGAGTAGCCGAGCCACCCGCTCCAGGTCCGTCCGGACCGGCGGACCCACAGGTCGACGCCGGAGGCGTTGGCACCCATTGACGGCGATTCCGGGACGTCCGAGAAATCCTTGTAGAATCCTTCGATACCGAGCCGGACCCCGTCGCCCAGATCCTGGTCGAGCCCCACCGCGACGTGCGATGCGCTGCCAACGGTCATGGGCGTGGCCATCTCCGGCCGATCCTCTGCGGTGGCCTGGAGGAGGGTCTCGTCGGGCGGCCGCAGGAACTGGTGGTAGCGTCCAGCCGCGAGCGTGAGCGCCGCGCGGTCGCTGATCAGCCAGGTCGCCGCGATTCGAGGGGCGAAGGCGACCTCGCTCCCCGTCGAGAAATGGTCGGCACGGACCCCACCCCGCAGGAGGAACCTCTCACCGACGCGTCCGGACACCTCCGCGTAGGCCCCAGCCACCGTTCCTGTGCCCCGCGCTGCGGCGGTCGCCAGGGTGGCATCCGGCTGACGCGTAAACGCGGCGTAGCGTTGGTGGTCGATCGATGCGCCGTACCGGAGCAGGATTGATCCCGGTCGGGTGAGGTCGATGGCCAGCCGGGAGCGCCTGGATCGCCCGTACGCGGTGAGCGAATTGCCGTCCATCAGGGGGAGCTGCGCGTCGTACCCGCCGATCGCCGCCGTCATCTCCGCCATCGTCGCGCCGAACACGGTCCGCAGCTGCGCGGAACCGGCGGCGTTGCCCCACTCGATGGTGCTGTCGGCCACCATCGCTGAGCCCATCGCAACCCGTTCCTGGTTGCGGAAGCCGCTGACGTTGAGCGTGGTTGACGAGTTGACCCGCACGTCCCCGCGGACGAAGGCCTCGAGATAGCCGTACGGCAGGTCCTCGCCGAGGAACGCCGAGCTGGCGCCGGGATGAACGCCGCGAGCCGTGGCGAGAACGCTGACGTCCTCGCCGATTCCGCCGTCGACCATCGCCCGGGCGGAGAGCAGGTCCACAGCACCCTCCCCGCGGAGACCCGAGCCGGTGCTGGCGCGTGAGCGGAGGTCCATCACGTAGGAGAGGCCGCCGTCGTAACGCGCGGGAGCGCCGCCGAGATAGATGTCGGCCCGGCTGAGGACGCCCGGGGTGAACGGATCGAGAAGCCCGCCCAGCGGGAAGGGGGCGTAGACTGGCGCCCCGTCGAGGTAGACGAGCTTGAGGTCCGCCGTAGCACCGCGCACATACAGGACGCTGCCCGGGTCGCCAGGGTCGTCCGGGACACCGCCGGCGGCATCCCCGAGGCCGATCTCGGCGAGGCCCGGGCTTCCGGACAGAGCGTGGGTCCCGGCCATACCGAGATCCTCATCCCTTGCGCGCATCGAATCGCGCGCGAGATGGATCATCCGGGCGTCGACTCCCACCGGGTCGAGCACCACCGGTTGGACGGCCAGTGCGAGGTCGAGCGTTACGACCTCACCGCCCGGCACGCTGACCTGTACGAGGAGTGGCTCGTGCCCCAGGTAGCGAACACGGAGCGTGCTGCGACCCGGACGGATCCCGGTGAACTCGTAGTGACCGGCCGAGTCCGAGATGGTGACCGTGCGATTCGAGCTGGCCGAGAGTTCGATCAGCGCACCCGCGAGGGGCCTGCCCGTTTCCTGGCTGCGTACCTCACCCCGGACCGTGGCGGCCGACTGCTGTGCGGCGACGGGTGTGATCCAGGCAAAAGCGGCGAGCGCTATGGTGACGAAGAGCGCGAACAAGCCGGGCCACCGTCTCCGTGGCCCCGGCGCCGGGCGCCTGGTATGCCGCCTCGGCCACGCGCGCATCATCCCCCGATCAGGAAAGAAACCTCGTTCTCCGCCGCTGCCTGGTCCGTCCCCTCGATGAGGAGAAGTCGCTCACCATCCTTCACCACCACGGTTCGGCCGTTGACCTCGAGAGCGGCTTCAACCGCACTCGCGGGGATTTCGACCCGTAGTTCCTCGCCGCCGGCCTGGAGCACCTCGATCACACCGTTCGCGCTGCGGAACCTCGTGGTTTCCGGGGCTCCGACGCTGAAGGCGCCGCCGACCGGAGCCGAAGTCAGCTGGACGAGAACCGGCAAGCCGGGGCGTGCATCCGTGACGACGATGCGCAGGCGCCCGTCGAGCGGCGCGGTGCCGACCCCGCGCTCCGCAGCGGCCGGAGCGACCTCCGAAGCCACCGCGATCGCCTCACTGTCCGTGCCGGGGGCCTCGAACCGTGACTCGATCCACGTTCGCACGGGCGAGCCGGGGATCGTTGCGGATCCGGCGACGGCGAACCCCAGTACGAGCACCGCGGCGCGGGGAAGGGCTGCCACGAAGCGGTGCGGCCGGCGGATGGCCGTACTCGGCGGAGCGATCCTCAACACCCGGACGGGCGGCGAACGGTCGAGGAGAGAGAACGCTCCCGCTACGGATACGCTCGCTCCGCGCAACGATTCGTACTCAGCCCTGCAGGCGACACACTCCGAAAGGTGGGCCCGGGCGCTGACCTCACCCTCCTCCAGCTCTCCATCGAGAAGAGCCTGCAGCGTGCCTTCGTCGAGGTGCTCGATCATTCCTGTACTGGCTCGTAAACCTCCATGAACCTCTTGATGGCCCTTGCGATCAGGGTTCCGACCGATCCGGGAGCCACTCCCACGACCTGTGCAATCTCGTGATATCGGAAGCCCTCCTCTCGCATCATGAGGAGCTGCCGGTCACGCTCCGGGATCTGTTCGAGTGCCCGGCGCACCGCCCTCACCTTCTCCGCCCGTTCGACATCGCGATCCGGAGGGGCAACAGGGTCGGGCTCGATGGCCGCGGTGCTGAGTAACCGGGCGCGGCGGCTCGACATGCGGCCGCGGTCGCGCACAAGGTTGGTCGCTACGGTGAACAGCCAGAGTCGCGCGGGCTCGCCGTCGAGGTCCGGGCGTGAAAGCAGGCGTACGAAGGTCTCCTGAACGACGTCGTCCGTCGCATCCGGATCTCCGAGGAGCCGGTGCACGTAGCGCCAGAGCGACTGATGATTGCGCTCGTAGACGACCTGGTAGTCGCCCGCGGCGGTCGGATCGGCGATCTGCACTCGCTCCCTGACGGACATTCGAACTCTCGCGCCCCGTGGGTCGTGCTGGAGGTACAACGAATGTACCCGGCCCGCTGTGACACGATCCGTCGCCGAGGGCCAGCAGAGTGGGGAGGTTGAAGCGTGCGGGCGAGTCTACCCGGGAACGAGAAACGGAAGGAAGCCGTGATGCGCAGCCGCGCGTAGCAGTATTCCGTAGACGGCACCGAGGCAGGACCAGACGACCACAGCGACACCGAGGGGTAGCTCGGTCACGATCCCCGCCAGCAGGCCGATGATGAACCCCGCCGTCGTGCAGAACGGCACGTAGACGCCATAGCCGGTGGGAACCAGCATTTCACCCGGTTGCTCGTGGAGGGGCACGAGGCGGCCGGCACGGACGGAGCGCCGGATCGTGGCGATGGTGGCGCTCAGGAACCCGAATCCCGTCCAGGTCAAGCTTGCCGCGACGAACGCCAACGCGAACAGGAAGCCGCTCGCAGCCTGGATGAAGCCGGAGGCGGGCACGAGCCTCATGGCCAGCCGCACCGAGGCGAGGGGGCCGCCGAGGAACGCGGCGAACAGCGTGAGAACCTGGGCGTACCAGGGACGTTCTGGCGCGCGGCGCATGTCGAAGTCTACCGGTGTCGATCCAAAGAGTGCGTCATTCCTGGCAGTATCGACAGCTACGGCCGGGACGGACAACGATTAGACCGCCGTGCTACGTGTGAAGACTCAGAAGGCCCGGCCGATTCGCAGGTACAGCCGCGAGTCGTACGTTTCGCGGTCCCGAAGAGGGATCGCCGCCCCGACTCGCAGCGGGACATCCAGCCGATAGCCGAGGCGCAGCTCGAGAACCGTCTCCGCTCCGGCCGACATAAGGGGCCGGAACGACCCTCGGGCGTTCGGCAGCCCACTGCGGCACCCGCCTGGACACCAGGCTGCCCCCGCATCGACGAACACGTCGCCCCAGAGGCGATCGACGGCGACGGGCAGCAGGCGGTAGCCGCGCTCGACCAGCACCAGAGGGAACCGGTACTCCGCCGTTCCGCTCAGCACGCGGTTCCCCCGTTGCACGCCCGACGGGTAGCCACGCACCGGGTACGCCGAGCTGGTGCCTGCCACGCCGAGATCGATCGCCAGGTCGGACCCCGACGCGCTAACCCCACCAATCGTAAAACCCGGAGCGGCCTCGCTGGTCTCCACGCCGGCGTCCAGCCGAAGGGCGAGGGTGGTCGGCGCGAAACCGAAGATGTCCCAGGCGCCGTAAGCCTCGTTGTCACTGACGACGCGCCAGTAGTCGCGCCTCGAGTTGGCGACGGGCGGCTCGTCGACGTAGTGTCGTCCCTCGACACGTAGGGATGTCCGGATGCCCTGCTGCGGACCGAGCGAGAGGGGGAACGCTCGGACCGTCGAGAAGCCGACGCCGACCGAGGCGCCAAGGTCGAGGGGATACCGCACGTCCTCCCTGGCCTGGCCCCCTTCGGGCGGATCACTCCAGATGAACGCGACCTCGCGGACGTCGCCGGACACCTGCACCCACCCGGCGCGCCGCCACCTCCGATATTGCCATGAGAGCGTGGCTTCGAGCTCCCGGTCGCGGCGCGCCAGCTCGGGAAGCGGCTCATCCGTGGGGCTGGGAGCCACGTTCTGAACCCTCCAGTCCTGGAGTGCTCCGACGTCGAGCACCGGGCTGCCCAGCCCGCGATACCGATACGCCAGGCCGCCCGCAGCCCGCCCCTCGGTCGGAAAAGCCAGTGCCTCGGCCGACCAGGAATGCCTCTGGAGCACATCCGAACCGCCAGTGACGACACCCACCGCCGGCCAGTCATCGTCAGCGATGATCGGAAGCCACCAGGTCGGCGGGAGCGTAGACCATGCCGAGTACGGGCGGACCTCGCCGCGGACGATAGGATCTATCTGATCCTGCTCCGTTGCCGGGGCAGGATCGCTTTCGTCGAACCTTGGTTCGACCGACCGCCAATTCTCCGGAGCGAATGGCACCCGTGCGATGTGGTATCCGTCCGACTGGTAGTACGAGAAGGCGATCCAGCGACCGTCCGGCGAGACGTCGGGCTGGAATGCGCCGGTCAACACGTTCGTGACCTGGTAGTGGCGCCGATCCACCCAGTCGTAGGCCACCAGGTTGGTGATCCCGCCACGATCCGAGGAGAAGACGATGTATCGACCGTCCGGGGACCAGGCGGGGTAGGTGTCGAGAGCCCGGTCGCGCGTGACCTCCTCGACGACCACGCCCGCGGTATCCAGCACGACGATGTCAGCCCGGCCGCCTGCCCATCGGGTGACCGCGATGTACCGCCCGTCCGGCGACCAGCGTGGATCCGCCCACTGCACATCCAGATCGGACTTCGTCAGGGCAGCTAGATCTCCGGTGGCGAGGTCGACGATCGCCACCACGTTGGTGCCGCCCGCCTCCGAGACCACCACGGCGCGCCGACCATCCGGATGCGCGTGCGGCTGGCTGACCCGCGCCCCTCGCGTGAGTCGCTCCTGCTTCCCGCCCGGCTGCAGCCGGAACAGATCCGAGCGCACCGAATACGGATCGGTAAACTCCAGCTGGGCCACAAGAAGGGCCGCGTCGGAATCGATCCAAGCGACCGGGCCGATGGCCGTTGCCGGCGCCAGGCGGGTCCGTTTTCCTCCGGGCCACAGAAGCGCGACCGACGCCTCTTCCCGGCCCGTGCTCCCGCTGTAGGTCAGCAGTACGCCGGTCCTGGAGAACCGGGGGTACTCGGCGACCCATCCCTCGTCCGTCAGGATCTCCGGCTCGGTCAGTCCCAGCGACGCGAGGGAGTCCGCCAGTGCGGTGTACCGGACGCCAAGGCTGTCGCTCCAGGCTTCCCAGGCCGCCGTCAACGACGTACCGAGCGTCCCCCGCGCCACCGCATCCAGGCGATACGGGATGACCTGGCGGCTCGCCGACCGTAGGAACGCGGAGATCGACTCGGATCCTGCGCTGCCCGCGAGGTAGTCGAACAGGAACGCTCCGTACAGGTACTGCGCGATTCCCGCCGGCCAGCTGGCGGGCTCGGCCGTGACATGATCGATGGGCGCGAGACGGCCGTCGAGGACAGCCGTCCTCAGGATCATCTCGTACATCGACCCTCGAACGCGCCCCGCGCCCGTGTACGATTCGGCGTAGGTGGCGAGCCCCTCGAGCATCCATTCCGGCGCGTAGGCATTCGGGAAGGCGATAGGGCTGCGTCCGAGGATCGAGCGGATCAGCCGCCACGCTCCACCAGCGTCGTTCAGGTGGAAGATGTGAACGAGCTCGTGGAGGACGAGGATATCGAGCCAGTCTTCGTAATATCGCAGGTACCTTTCGTCGCTCGGCGGGTGCGCATACGCGACGATGCGGTTGCGCGGGACGACCGTGGCGAACCCGTTCGCGTAGTCGACGTTGTCGGTGATCACGAGGTGGATGCGCCCCCGGGGCGGCGGGAGCAGCGCTTCCGAGAGAAGCGTGTAGGCGTGCTCCGCGCGCCAGGCCGCCCTTCGCGCGAGCGGCTCGAGCCCCGGGGTGAACGTGACCTCGAAATGCTCCGTATCGAAGGTGGACCAGCGTGCATCAGGGGGGATGAACTGGGCCGCGGCATCAGCCGGCCGGAGCCCGAGGAAAACCCCAAACGCCGCTGCGATGACCAGGCGTGTGGCGCGCCCGGCCGCGGCGGACAGTCGACCTCGGCAGGCGGGGAGGCCCATCCACGCTCCATACGCCAAAAGGCGCGTTCCCCGCGAACGCGCCTCTCTTCTCCCCGGAATCGCATCACTCTGGCGCAGCAGCATCAGGGGCCGGCTTCGCTTACGACTGCGCGTTCCAGGACGAATGCCTCGATGGCCCGCCGGTGAGCATCGGCGATCCGCTCCTGCACCTCCGCATCCCTCAGTGCGGCCTCCTGTTCGGGTAACATCATGAACAGGGTTTCGGTCAGCACCGACGGCATCCAGGTCGTTCGGGGGATTCCCAGGTTCTGGAACCGCACCCCCCGATCGGGCAGCCCCAACGCCGCGAGCAGCTCCCTCTGGAGATGGCGGGCCAGAGGTAGTGAGTGCGGCCAGTGGTAGAAGCTCGTGGTCCCATGATTGGCGAACGGATCCACACCGTCGGGAAACGCGTTGAAGTGGATGGAGATGAACACGTGCGCATCTCCCGCTTCCGCCCGGAGCGGCCGTTCGATCAGAGGGAGAAACGTCTCATCCGTGCGGATCGGGACGATCTCCGCGCCGCGCTCGCGCAGCTTCGGGATCAGCCTCTGCACGATCGCCAGAGTCGCGTCTGCCTCCTGTAGTCGTGTCGGCCCGATCGCTCCCGTATCGCCCTCGCCGTTGCGGTGGCCCGCGTCCACGGCGACACGGATCCCCTGCAGCGGACGACTGGGGTCGACAACCGGCGGCTTGCGAACGTCCAGGATGAGACGCGTCCCGCTCCAGCGGGCGCGGTATCCCCACAGCGGCCGGCTCAGTTGGACGCGGAACCGGAACACCTGGTCGCTCGGCTGGTCCCAGCTCACCAGCCGCACGAAGTCATCCTGCTGCCCGTAGCCGACGTAGGCCGGACGCCCGGTCGCGCCGTAGAACTCGACTACCAGTTCCTGCTCGTGCGGAACGACACGGTAGGGAACCCGCTCGGAGAGGGCGAAGTTCAGCTCCGTTGCGTCGGTACGAGGCGTGAGCTGGATCGAGGGACCCACGAACGCGTCGGGACGGACCCAGCCTTCGGGAAGCAGCTGCACGTCGTCCTCGAGAACCCACGCGGTGATGTCGGGTGCCAGCCGGACGCGATAGTACCCGTCCCGTGCCCCGTCGAGCGGCAGGACGGTGCCGTTGGGCCAGAAGAAATCCCAGGCCTGGTCGGCCCCGGTGCCTCGCCGTCCGATGACGGTGCTGTCGGCGCGAAGGGTGGCGCCGACAGCGTACCTCGCGCTACCGACCTCGAGAACCCCGATGGCGACCGGCAGAATCTCGCCCACGACCTCGTTCCCCCTCCGCAGCTCCACGACGATCCCCGCTCCGCCCTGTTCGGCAACCGCACGCACGTAGTCGGCCTCCGACACCAGCGGAGGCGCGGGGATCGATGGATCCGGGGACGCGATCGTCCGCTCCAGAATCATCGTCCCCACGTACTCGGAAATTCCCGGCTCGACCTGGACGCGCTCGAGCATGAAGCCCGACGCGCGGTCGATCGCTTGCCGCTCCGTCATCGGGATGGTCGTACCGTCGGGCAGGATGAGCGTGGCCTCGGCACCCGCGGTTCCCCGAAAACGGACTTGCAGCGTCTCGCCACGCACCCCGGCAACCGCACCGGAGGGCGAGACACTGTTGGGGATGATGTGCAGTTCGGCGCTGCTGGGGAGCGGCGGCTCCGGGAGGCGGACCGTCCGAGTCGCGGAGACGGTCTGGCCGCCGGCCGATGCGCTCAGCTGATAGGTCCCATCGGGCGGGACCGGGAGATACGCGAGCCAGGCCCCGTTGGGTGCGACGTCCACCGGGATCCCGTTGATGGTGAGGCTGGCGTCGCCGCGGCCGACGGTGCCGAAGATGAAGGTGCTGTCGACGTCGGCGAGACTCGCTCCCTCCGCCGGGTAGACGACGTCGATCGCGAGGGTGCCGAACACCTCGGGAACCGGTGGCAGACCTCCAGCCATGGGCTCCTCCGCCGCCGGCTCGGGTTCGACGGATACCGGCGCAACCGTCGGAGCGCAGGCGGCAATGCCGACAGCGACGAGGAACGTCGTCGCCCGTCCACGTAGAAAGATCCCGCCACGGCACTTTCGGCCGCTTCCGCGAGCAGCTCCCATCGGGCGATCGATACCGCACCCGAATGCTCGTCGCCCCACTCGCAACCTCCTTTTTCCCCTCAAGGCCGCTCCGGCGATGGATGTGTCGGCGGCTCCGGCAGGTACTCGGTAATGAGAGACACCGTTCCGAGTCGCCGCAACCACAGGTATCCCATCAGGCCAGCCGCGATCGATATCACAGCGACGCCCCACCGCAGCAGCACAACGCCACCGACCGCGAACATCGCCCCGAAGAGGATGAACAGCCCGGCGAGCACCCGCTGCGCGTCGCAGGCTAGATCCTGCGCCGCGGGGACCCCTGTCCGCTCCCGGATCCGGGCCCAACCCGGGCCGCCCGGGCGAACGCGCCGGTAGAACGCCTCCAGCTTCGCTTCGTCTTCTGGCGGTGTGAGATACATGACGGGGATCCAGATCGCCGCCGTGATGGCCGTGATGGTCATGAGCTGGATGCCGAAGTCGGGAAGCTGGAGCACCGGAACGTAAGTGGTCCCCAGGCCGATGAGGAAACCACCCACCATGGCCGCCAGCTCCGCCCAGGCGTTCACTCGCCACCAGAACCACCGGAGGATGAGCACGACGCCCGGCCCGGTTCCAATCGCAAGGATCAGTCGGAATATCGTCATCACGTGCTCGGAGTAGAATGCCACCAGCGCTCCCAGGACCGCGACGATGACCGAAGCGACCCGGCCGGCCAGCACCAGTTCCTTCTGCTTCGCCTCCGGACGAATGAATCGCGCGTACATGTCGTTCGTCAGGTACGACGCGCCCCAGTTGATGAGCGTCGAGACCGTGCTCATGAAGGCGGCGACCAGCGATGCGACGACCAGCCCGAGTATGCCCGCGGGCAGGAACTCCATCATCAGCAGCGGATAGCCCAACTCGCGATCGTCCAGCGTCGGGTAGATCTCGATGGCGACGATGCCGACGATGATCCACGGCCAGGTGCGCACGACGTAGTGCATGATGTTGAAGAACCAGGCCGCCTTCTCCGCGTCCTTCTCGGTCGGCACGGAGGAGAGACGCTGGATGAACTCACCGCCACCGTCCGAGCGTCGGAACGCCCACCAGAGCACAGTCACGTACGCGAAGAACGTCGTTGCCGTGATCCCCGCGGTTCGGGACCAGCTGATCAGGGTGTCGCCGCCGAGCTTGAACGGTGTGAAGGAAAGGGCGTCGAAGCTCGTGTTCTGCTGCGCCAGGCGGACGACCTCGCCCAGGCCACCGGCGTGAGACACGGCGGACCACGCGACGATGATGGCGCCGAGCAGGGCGAGGACGAACTGGAAGAAGTCCGTCGCGACGACGCCCCACAGCCCTGCGGCACTCGCGTACGCCAGTACGAACACGCTGATCAGGATGATGGCCCAGAGCTTCGCATCGTCGCCGAGGTCGAGCCCGAGGGACGGAAAGATCTGCAGCGCGTCGACGACCTTCACCATCGCGAGCATCGCGTAGCCGGCACCGATCGAGCCGATGACGACCGCGAACAGGAAGCCTTTCACGGCACGCAGCGTGGCCGCGGGCGTGCCGCCGTAGCGCAGCTCGGTCAGCTCGTTGTCGGTGATGATCTCCGCGCGTCTCCAGAGTCGCGCGAACATGTAGATCATGATGACGTGCGCGATGCCGTACGCCCACCACTCCCAGTTGCCCGCGATGCCGCGCGTGCCGACGACGCCGGCGACGTAGAGGGGTGTGTCGATGGAGAAGGTGGTCGCGGCCATGGACGTCCCGGCCAGCCACCAGGAGATGCCGCGGCCGCCGACGAAGAAGTCGGCGAGGGAACCGGACGCGCGCCGGCTGAGCCAGATGCCCAGTGCGAGCGTGGCGAGCATGTAGACGATGACGACGGCCCAGTCGATTCCGATCATCCGCGCTCCCCTCCCGGCTCCGCTACTGGAACGTGCCCGCGGTCCGCGCAGGCAGGCGCAAGGCGTGTGCCCTGCGCGTTCATCGCAGGACAGTGTTGTCGTGCAGCCCGATGCGCTGCATCGCTACGCGGCGAGTGCCGCATCCACCTCTGCGAGGTCCTGCTCACTCAGGCGCCAGCCGGTGGCAGCTGCATTTGCCCTGACCTGCTCGGGCCGGGTCGCGCCGGCAATCACACTCGCGACCCGACGCCGGTGGAGCAGCCAGGAAAAGGCAAGCTCCAGGATCGTGTGTCCACGGGCCTCGGCGAGCGCGATCAGCCGCTCCACGCGTTCCAGGTTTTCCGCGGTGTGATGCGCGTCGAGCCAGCCGCTGGAGATGCGGGTATCCTGCGGCAGTGGTTTCCCGAGCCGGTACTTGCCGGTGAGGAGTCCGCTGGCAAGCGGGAAGTACGGCAGCAGGGCGAGGTCGTAACGCTCGCACGCGTCCAGTACGCCGTCGTGCTCGGGATCGCGCACGAGCATGCTGTACTCGTTCTGAACGCTCACGAAGCGGGCGCCGCCCGATTCGCGGGCCGTACGCTCGGCCTCCTCGATCTGCAGTGCGGAGAAGTTGGAGCACCCGATCGCGCGCACCTTGCCGGCGCGCACCAGCTCGTCGAGCGCGCCGAGTGTTTCCGCGATCGGAACCTCGGGATGCGGCTCGTGGATCTGGTACAGGTCGATGTGATCGACGGCGAGCCGCCGCAGACTGGCTTCGACCGCGCGTTGAATGTACGCGGCGGTCGCGGATGCGGGTGTGTCGCCCACCGGCTTGCCGAACTTCGTCGCGATGATTGCCTCATGCCGCCGGCCGCGCAGCGCGCGACCGAGGTATTCCTCGCTCGTTCCGGCCGCGTACCGGTCGGCCGTATCGAAGAAACTGATCCCCGTGTCGAGCGCGGCGTGCACCACGCGCTCCGTCTGCGCTGCATCGAGGCGCGTCCCGAAGTTGTTGCACCCCAGACCGACGACGGACACCGTGAGCGGTCCGATGTTGCGTGTCTCCATCCGCTGCTACTCGGCTGGGCGACGATACGAATCGTCGCAGACCTCGAAGTTGATCGGCCCGCGCTGCGGCGCCTCGTACGTCTGCCCGCGCGCGTCCTCCCGGATGCCGAAGAGTGCGGTTCCCGTCGGCCCGGTCGCGTCCATGATGCAGAACGCGTCCGGTCGCCGCGTGAGGACCGGCACGAGGTAGTTCTGGCTCAATGCGCCGAGCTCATCGAACAGGAGATAGCGTGCGCCGACGGAGTCTGCGAACGCCAGGAAGGTCTCCGGATCCGGCGTGAACGGATACGTAATGCTGTACGCCCTGCCATCCGCCAGCACGTGGGTCAGCCGGGGCTTGCGGCTGAGCACGACCGCGCGCTCCGGCAGCAGCTGCGGGATGCGCTCCGACTGCGCGAAGTAGTTCCGCCACGGCTGCGGCAGGCACGGATAGCGTGCGCCGGCGATGTACGCATCCTGGCACTGGCGTCCGAGGCGTACCGCGACGGCCGCGGACGGCAGCTGCAGCAGCATGATCAGCGCAACCGCCGCGGCACCGACACTGAACGCGAGCGGCGCCCGCAGCCGCCGCACGAGCTGGACGAGCGCGTCCGCTGCGAAGAACAGGATCACGCCGTAGACGGGCAGCAGGAACCGGTCGCCGGCCCACACGGCAGGCCAGATGAGGATCAGTCCCATGTAGAGCGGCAGCACCAGCTCTGCGGGGCGCAGCCGACGCCACGCCGCGACGCGCCATGCCCACCCACCGACCGCGAGGAGCGTGACGGCAACCGACACGATCAGGCCGAGCGTGTCGGCGCGTGCGGTCAGCAGGAACGGCAGGTGTGTGGTCACGTACGCGACCAGGTTCTCGCCGATGCGTGGGAAGAGGTCGGGCACACCGATCGTGCCGGCCGCCGGGTCGTACGGGTTGCGCATCCACAGCTCGCCCGTGTAGTCGATGCCGCCGGCACCGCGCGCGCGGATCATCCACCACGCGGCGAGGGGCGCCGTGACCGCTGTGAGCACACTCAGCAGCGTCCACCGCCTGCGCCACGCCAGCCAGATCGCGGCGGCGAGCAGCAGAGGCAACCCCGCGGAGCGCGTGAAGTACGCGAGCACGATCGCCGCGACTGCGAGCAGTGCGCGCGCGTTGATGCGATTGCGCGGCGCGGTCTCGACCGCCCAGAGCGCGAGCATCGTGAGTCCCCAGAACGGGACGTCGGACAGCACCCAGTGGTTCTGCAGCAGGATGCCGGGCGACAGCGCGACGACCGTGCCGACACCGGCCGCGAGAGCCGGGCGCCCGCGCGAGCGGATCCAGAGGTACGTGAAGGCAACACCAAGCGCACTGAACGCTACGACGATCAGCTTGAGCGCGATCCACGGCTCGAGCCCGATCGCCATCGCGGCCGCGAGGACGAGCGGGAACACCGGCGGATACTTCGTGTGGATCGGCTCTGCGGGATCCCAGAGCTCCAGGTACGCGCCCCGCTCGAGCAGTGAGCGGGCGAGCGTGATGTAGCCGGCGTTGTCGCCGCCCGTGTGTGGCGTGGGATCGAGCGCCAATAGCGACAGGACGGCGTGAACCGCGACGAGCGCAACGAGGAACGACGTCGCGTGCCGGTGGGCGACGGCGCGAAACCGCTCGGCTGCGCCGGTGCGCTGCGGATCGGACGTCGTGCCTGTCGTGCGACCGGCCGCACGTGGCGGCTGCTGCCGGCGGCGCCCCTGGCGCTGGCTCATCTGCCCGGCGTCAGGCTGCCGAGTACGCGCGCACCGGCCGCTCCCGTCGCTTCGGGAACGTTGCCGGGCAGCCCGTTGAGGTGTGCCCAGGCGAGGGCGGCGAAGGCGAGCGCCTCCTTGGCGTCGGGATCGACGCCGAGAACGGTGCCGTCGTGCACGGGGACGGGGTCGAGCGCCTCGCGCAGCAGACGCATGAGGAGGGGCTTCCGCCCC
>CAZJEH010000005.1:0-2605 GCA_964544905.1 uncultured Gemmatimonas sp. | reverse complement strand
GTCACGATGACCTCGTCGTAGCCGAGCGGCTCGACCCACCGCTCGATGGCATCCGTGATCGTGCGCGCAGTGAATACCGTGAGCGTTGCAATCAGGTCGCACCAGTCCGCGCGCGACGCGGGCGGTCTGCGCGCGACGATCCGCTCGACGAATGGCCGGCCGAACACCTCCCGTCCCGTCGACTTGGGCGGCGCCGCATCGAAGAATGGATGCGCGAGCAGCTCCTCGAGGAGCGCATCGTCCACGCTGCCGCTGTTCGCCAGCTCGGCATCGCGGTCGAACGACTGTCCGCCGTCCGTGGCGAGCTCGGTGGCAGCGTCGATCAGCGCGTTGCCGGGGCCCGTGTCGAATGCGAGCAGTGGCTCGTCGCTGCCCTTCGGTGGAACGCGCGTGAGGTTTGCCATGCCGCCGATGTTCTGCAGCACACGCGCGCGCCCGGGAACGGAGAAGAGCTGACGGTCGAGCCAGGGCACGAGCGGTGCGCCCTGCCCTCCCGCGGCCATGTCGCGCGCGCGGAAGTCACTCACGACACTGATGCCGGTGCGCTCCGCGATCGTGGCCGGATCACCGAGCTGCAATGTGGCGCCACGGCGCTCCGCCGTGGGTGGCTCGTGCCAGACGGTCTGCCCGTGCGAGCCGATCACGCGCACGCTCTCGGGCCGGACGTTCGCCGTCCGGCACACCTCGAGCGCGGCGTCTGCGAGCCATTCGCCAAGCTGCGCGTGCAGCATGCAGATGCCCGGCGCACCGCCGTGCACGATCGCGTCATGGATCAGTGCACGCTGCTCCGCGTTGTAGGGCACACTGAGAAACGCCTCGACCTCCCAGTGCAGCGCGTCGGGCGGCCCGGTGAACCGGACGAGCGCCGCATCGACACCGTCGAGCGACGTGCCGGACATGAGTCCGATCGCGCGGAAGCCGTCAGCCACCAAGATCTCCGACGACGCTGGCGATCACGCCACCCGCCTCCTGCAGCCGCCGACGCGCCTCGTCACGATCGATGTCGAGGCTGCCCATCACGATCGCAGTCTTCACGTGGCCGCCCGCACGCTCGAGCAGGTCGGCGGCCCGGCTGCGGTCGACGCCCAGCGTCTCCATCAGGATGCGCTGCCCGCGGTCACGCAGCTTCTCGCAGGTCACCTGCAGGTCGACCATCAGGTTGCCGAACACCTTGCCGAGCTTCACCATCGCCGACGTGGTAATGGTGTTCAGCACCATCTTCGTCGCCGTGCCCGCCTTCATGCGGGTCGAGCCGGTGATCACTTCCGGCCCGACGAGCGGAGCGATCACGACGTCGTGGGTGGCGATGAGCTCCTGTGACGGGTACGTGCAGAGCAGGAAGCCGGTGCGTGCGCCGAGCTCGCGTGCGCGGCGAAGCGCGCCGTGCACGTAGGGCGTCGTGCCGGACGTCGCTATCCCGAGCACGAAGTCGCCCGCACGCACACCGCGCTCGTCCATGGCGGCGGCGCCGTCGTCGGGGTTGTCCTCCGCGCCTTCCTGCGCGCGGACGAGCGCGGCGTACCCGCCGGCGATGATGCCCTGCACCATCTCCGGGTCAGTGCCGTATGTGGGCGGCATCTCCGCCGCGTCGAGCACACCGAGCCGGCCGGACGTGCCCGCACCGACATAGAAAAGTCGACCGCCGTTCCGGAAGCAGTCGACCACCATATCCACAGCACGCGCGATCGCCGCACGCTCCTCTCCGACCGCCTCGGCGACCATGCGGTCCTCCGCGTTGATCAGGTCGACGATCTCGATCGTCGAGAGCTGATCGATACGCATGCTGCGCGGATTCCGCTGTTCCGTCAGCCGCGGGTCGAGCAGTTTTCTATCAGCCACCTGGGACCTTGCCCCCTCTACGGATCACGACCAGATTGCGCGACCAATCTTACCGTGGACGCGCCGCCATGACCACCCTGCTCGAGCACGCCACCGCGCTCCAGCCGAAGCTGACACGGCTCCGGCGCGACATCCACCGCCATCCCGAGCTGGGCTTCCGCGAAACACGGACCGCGGCGACTGCAGCCCGTCACGTCGCGGAGCTGGGCTTCACCGTACGGACCGGCGTGGGCCGGACCGGTGTCGTGGCCGAGCTCACGAGCGGCACCGGGCCCACCGTGGCCCTGCGCGCGGACATGGATGCGCTGCCGATCCACGAGGAGAACGACGTCGAGTACCGCTCGACCATCGCCGGCGTCATGCATGCGTGCGGTCACGACGCGCACGTCGCCATGCTCATCGGCGCTGCCGAGATCCTCGCCGGGCGCCAGGGACGCGGCGAGCTGCCGGCCGGAACCGTGCGGCTGCTGTTCCAGCCATCCGAGGAGATGTCCGACGAGGAGAACCGGAGCGGCGCGATGCGCATGGTCGAGGACGGCGCGATGGACGGGGTCGATGCGGTGTTCGGCCTGCACGTCGGCGCACACCTGCCGTTCGGTCGCTGCTTCCTGCGCGCGGGGCCGTACATGGCGGGTTCCGTCACGATGCGCGGGACGGTACACGGGCAGAGCGCGCATGCCGGTCGCCCCCACGAGGGCGTGGACGGGATCGTGCTCGCGGCGCACGCGATCCTCGCGGTGCAGAATGCCGTGGCGCGTCGCATCCC
>CAZJEH010000004.1:8736-44469 GCA_964544905.1 uncultured Gemmatimonas sp. | reverse complement strand
GGGGACATTTCTATCCGCGCTTGACAATTCTTGCGCTGACCGCTTGCTCGGGAACGAGCGGTTGGCCAACTTCTTCGTTCCTGCGGACGCCAGCATGGCCCGTCCGGATTCTTTCCCGGCGCCTGCCACGAATGGCGCGATTCGCAACAGCATGCTGCGGTCGGAGTGCCCGTGAAGGCACAGCCGAAGCGGGCTCTCCTCGACAATGGTGGTTTCGGGCAACTCGAAAAACGCGGGAACCGGATCAACGGCGGGAGGGATCCCCCTGCGGATCATCGCCCGGACCAACGGCGTCGGCATCGATCGGGACGTCGCTTTGCTGACCGAAGCGTTCGCGACCTTCCGCGACCCACCGGAGTTCTCGCGCTACCGGGACATCTCTCCGCTACGACGGCTGGCTGGGCGCCGGCGGCCGGGCTGCATTCTCTTCCTGGAGCGGATCACCGCGCGCTGGCTCCGCCAGGCCGATCGGTTCCTCCTGATTCCCAACCAGGAGCGGTATCCCGCCCGACTCATCGGCATGCTGAGGCACGTCGACCACATCCTGTGCAAGTCGGAGCACGCGCGGGCGATCTTCGCTCGGCTGCATCCGTCGACGCACTACATCGGCTTCACCTCAGTCGACCGCCAGATTGCCGGCGTCGCACCGGACTACGGACGATTCCTCCACCTCGCCGGCGGAAGCAGCCTGAAAGGCACGGAAGCGCTCGTGGAGGTCTGGTCGCGGCACGCGGAGTGGCCGGAGTTGACCATCGTGCGGCACGCGAAGCACCCGCTTGGACCGCTTCCGCCCAACGTTCGCCTGATCGAGCGATATCTGCCGGACGAGGAGCTGCGATTGCTGCAGAACACGTGCGGGATCCACGTGTGCCCTTCGCTGAGCGAGGGATGGGGGCACTACATCGTCGAAGGGATGTCCTGTCGGGCCGTCGTCGTCGCCACGGACGGGCCGCCGATGAACGAACTGGTCGGCCCCGAGCGGGGTGTCCTCGTCCCCTATGAACGGACGAAGCCGCGAAAGCTCGGCATCAACTACCACGTGGACCGTGATGCGCTGGAAAAAGCCATTCAGAGGCTGATCGACCAGCCAGTCGAGGAGAAGGCGGGGATCGGGGCGGCGGCGCGGGCGTGGTTCGAGGACAACGATCGTGCGTTCAGGCACCGGCTGCGGTCGGTCGTCTCGGCAATAATGCCGGAGCTGATGACGGATCCCGCGAGGCCGGCACGTCGCGAAGGTCTGGATAGTCCTCGTCTGATCGGCTCGAACTGAGCGGAAATCCTCAGAAACTCGTCAGCCTCTCCTTTGCCGTACGGTTGAGGTGGCAACGCATTCCCAACTGGCCGTCGAGTCTCCCCGCCCGCACCGGGCCGACGATGATACGACTTCTCACTCTCTCGGTCCTTCGAGTCTCTTCGGCGTTCCAGTCGCCGCCGGCCCGGCGAGTGGACAGAATGCGCGGCTGCTTCCCCCACTCTCAGCCCGGCCCGGTCCGACTTCCCCCCTCGCAACCACATCGAGGCGACGGTAGGATTCGGTGACGACTGCCACCCGCGACAAGGAGGAACGATGGACCGATCCATGCGGCAATCCTTCTCGCGCGAGCGCGCGATCGACCTGCTGGAGCAGGCCGACGTGATCCTCGCCAAAGGGGGGTTGGAGGCCGACGTATGTCGTCAGCTCGGAGTCAGTCACGTGGTGTACGAGCGGCTCCGATTACGGTACTCGTCTCGAAGGCTCGAACCGGGAGAGGACGCATGAGAAACGGGCATTCCGTCCGACCGGCCGAGGGTTTTGAGAAAGTGGAGGTACCCTCGGCGCGGGGCACGGTGCGCCAAGTGCTGATCGGGCCCGACCAGGGCCCGAACTTCGCGCTCAGGCGGTTCATCATGCAGCCGGGCGGGGGAATGCCGCTGCACACGAATGACGTCGAGCACGAGCAGTACGTGCTCCGCGGCCGAGCGCGTGTCACGATCGGGGAGGCGGTCCACGAGGTCAAAGCGAATGACGTGGTGTTCATCCCCGCTGGCGTGCCGCACTCCTACGATGTTGTGGGGGACGAGCCTTTCGAGTTTCTCTGCGCAGTTCCCAACCTGCCCGACCATCCGCGGGTGCTGGAGTAGCCCCACGGCTCGCGACGCCCGGGCCCACGGTAGCCGGGCACCCTACCTCCGACGGCAAGGGTACCCCGACCCATGACCGATTCGTCTCCCTCATCGCCCCTGTGGGCCGCGCCCTCCCAGGAGGAGCGCCTCGCCGAACTGCTAGGGATGGACCCGGCGACGAAGGAAGCGCCCCTCCGCCGGGACGTCCGCTCCCTCGGCCGGATCCTTGGCCAGGTAATCCTGGACCAGGAGGGGAAACAAGTCTACGACGCCGTCGAGGATCTGCGGACTGCCTCGATCCGGCATCGGGAGGCGGGATCCCCAGCCGACGAGCTGTTGCAGCAGGCCGAGGCCTTCCTATCCGAGTTGAACACCGCCGTCGCCTACAGGCTGGCCAAGGCCTTCGCCATCTATTTCGATCTCACAAACCTCGCGGAGACGAACCACCGCAAACGGCGCCGACGGGCAACGAGCCTGGACCCCTCCACATCGCCGCAGCCGGGAACATTCCTCGGAACCCTGCTGCGACATCGCGACCGCGGTGTCGACGCCGCCTCCATCCTGAAGCAGCTCGCACGCATCGAGGTGATCCCCGTCATCACCGCCCACCCCACCGAGGTGTCGCGCCGAACCGTCCTGTACAAGCGGAGTCGCATTTCCGCATCGCTCGAACGACTCGACCGGCTGCCGCTTCCGCCATCCGACGCGGATGCCGAGGAAGAAGCGATCAGGGCGGAGGTCACGACGCTCTGGCAGTCCGACGAGGTTCGGCGCCAGCGCCCGACGGTCTCCGACGAAATCCGGATGGGACTCGATTACTTCAATGGCTCGTTGATCCGCAGTATTCCGAAGGTCTACGCGGAGATCGCCCGCTGCATGGAAGCCGCGTTCGGCCGACGGACCACGCTCGCTGAACTACCCCTCGTCATCCGGTTCGGCTCCTGGATCGGTGGGGACCGCGATGGCAACCCGTTCGTAACACCCGAGGTCACGCGCGAAGCGCTGCAGCTCGCTCGTGAGACCATCCTGGACCACTACGTCCGCGCGCTCGAGGAGCTGGTGGAGCGCCTCAGCTCGTCCTCCCGCCAGGTCCCCGTATCGGCCGAGCTCCGTGAGGCACTCGACAGATACGCCGCGAGCGTCGCGTCGCTCGATCCGCAGCCCGAACGTCGGTCTCCGCCGGAGATCTACCGCCGCTTCCTGGGCTACGTCGGTTGGCGGATCCGCGCGGCCCGTGAGCCGGGGTCAGTACCCGGAGCCTACCCGGACGCGGATGCGCTGCGTCACGATCTCCAGCTCGTCCGAGACAGCCTGGCAGCCAATCGGGGTGAACTGCTGGCAAGGCTGTACCTGGATCCGATTCTCAGGCAACTCGAAACCTTCGGGTTCCATCTGTACACGCTGGACATCCGCGAGCATGCTCGCGTGCACGCACGAGCGTGGAACGAGATCGCCGGGAGCGACGCGAAGGAGGGACGGCTACCGGAACCGCCGTCTCCCGAAACCGTGCGCCTACTCGACACCTTCCGCGCGATCGCCGAACTGAAGCGGGAATATCCGCGCGAGGCGATCCGGAGCTACGTCGTCAGCGGCGCACGATCGGTCGCGGACGTACTGGAACTGGTCCGGCTGATGGAGCTGTCTGGAGTCCAGGTGGCCGGATCTGCCGATGATCCGGGGGTGATGCCCGTTCCGTTGTTCGAGTCTATCGAGGACCTCCGCAATGCCCCGACCGTCTGCGGCGAGCTGTGGCGCCGGTACGACTACGCCCGGCTACTGGACTCGTGGGGCCGTCGGCAGGAGGTCATGCTGGGCTACTCCGACTCGAACAAGGACGGAGGGATGTTCACCAGCACCTGGGAGATCTACAAGACGCATCGGGAACTGCACCGCGTGGCCCGCGAATGCGACGTCCGGTTGAGCCTCTTCCACGGGCGCGGGGGAACCGTGGGCCGCGGCGGCGGGCCGACTCATCGGGCGATCACCTCCCAACCGCCGGGGGCGTTCGAAGGTGGCATCAAGATCACCGAGCAGGGAGAGGTCCTCAACTGGAAGTACGCGGAGGATATCCTGGCCGAGCGGAACCTCGAACTGATGGTGGCGGCGTCGCTCGAGGCACTGAGCAGTACCGGCCCCGAAGACCCCGAGGCGGACCGCATCCGCGCGGCGGCGATGGAGGAGATGTCGCGCGAGGCGCATGCCTACTATCGCGAGCACATCGCGGCCAACCCGGACATCCTCCCCTACTTCCAGCAGGCCACCCCGGTCGCGGAACTGGAACACGCGCGCATCGGATCGCGCCCCGCCAAGCGTGGAGAGTCGCATGGCCTCGATGACCTCCGGGCGATCCCGTGGGTCTTCGGGTGGATGCAGAGTCGCCACGTGGTGCCCGCCTGGTATGGTGTCGGATGGGCCCTCCAACGGTTCATCGAGGGAAACCCCGACCGGGACGAGCTGCTCCGGCGGATGATGCGCGATTTCCCCATCTTCGAGGATCTGATCCGCAACGTGGAGATGGGGCTGGCCAAGGCGGACATGGCCATCGCCCGCCGATACGCCGACCTCGTGGAAGACCCGACCCTCCGCGAGCGCGTCTTCGCCCTCCTCGTAGAGGAATTCGAACGCACTACCCGGATGGTGCTCCGTGTGACCGGTCAACAGGAACTGCTCGAAACGAACCCCGTACTCGCCCGCTCGATACGCCTGCGCAACCCGTACGTTGATCCGCTCAGCCTCATCCAGGTGAGCCTGCTGCGACGGAAGCGCGCGGGGGAGGAAGATGAGGATCTGAACTATGCCCTCGCCACCACGATCAACGGCATCGCCGCAGGCCTCAGGAACACGGGATGAGCCCAGCGACCGGAGGACCGCAAAGTTTTCCTGTACTGCCGAAAGGACTAACGGGAAATCATAGCGTCGCGCGCGAATCGCCGTTCTACCTCCTTCGGTCCCGAACAGCTCTCGAACGCTCTCGAACCCTTCGGTTGGAAATATGACGGGATCTGAATAGCCCGGGTTCGTCCCCACCCCATGTGCGCTGCCGTGCAGGGCTCGAGCACGCGCGATACGGCCGTTCACCTGACCTTCCTCTGGCGATCCCGCAGCCACGGCGACAATTTGCGATCGCTGCTCGGAGCAGATGCGTCGACTGTCGGAGGGGTCTCGTACCTTCCGAAGAGATCCCGAAGCCCTGCTCATCCGAACCGCTCCTCGTCCGATGTCACGACAGATCAGCAAGATCCAGCGCTGGCTCGACATGATCGTCTTCCTCTCCAGCCGACGATACCCGGTCACAGTGGACGAGATCATGGAGAACGTGCCGGCCTATGCCGAGAAATGGGCATCCGGCTCGGACAAGGACCGCTCGTCCGCGCGGAGAACCTTCGAACGGGACAAGGACGAGCTGCGCAGGATGGGAATCCCGCTGGAGACGGTGTCCTACACGGTGGACCAGGAACCGGTCGAGGGATACCGGATCGCGCGGCGCAACTTCTACCTGCCCTATCTGCGACTCCTCTTCGGGGAAGGCAGGGAGAGACCACCCGAAATGGGCACACGGCAGTACGCCGACCCGGCGAGGATCGCCGAGGTCGAGCTCCGGCTCGAGGATGCCCGGCTAGCGTTCGACGCCCTGCGGACGATGGAGCGGCTACCGAACTTCCCGTTGGCGAGCGAGGCGCGGTCGGCGCTCCGCAAGCTCTCCTTCGATCTGGGCGACGAGGGTTCGAGGGATCTCCCCGTCGTCTTCGCGGACCGTCCCACTGCCGCGGAGACGCTGGAGAAGATGCGCTTGCTCTCCGACGCCCTTCTGTCGAGGAAGCGGGTGAAGTTCCGTTACAGGGGTATCCAGCGCGACGAAGTCACCGATCGCGACGTCGCTCCCTACGGGCTGTTCTACCGCGGTGACTGGTACCTGGTGGGGCACGACGGTTTGCGCGACGGCATCCGGGTATTTCGGGTGAGCCGGATGGAGGACATCCTCCCCAATACCGCCCGCCCTGCCACGCCGGACTTCGAGATCCCCGACGCGTTTGACATCCAAGACTACCTGAACCGGGAACCCTGGGAGCTTGGAAGTCAGGACGATCCGGAGATCGAGGCGGACGTGTTGTTCTCATTCCCGCGCTCGCTCTGGGCTGAGCGGAACCGGGAGGGGGAGCTGGTTGAGCAGCGCCTGGACGGTACGGCCGTGCGCCGATTCCGGGTCCGCCAGGTCAATCCTCTGCTCCGCTGGGTGCTAGGGATGGCCGGTGAGGCCGCCGTCGTCTCGCCACCCGAGCTACGCAAGGAGTACCTGTCGCTGGCGCAAAGGGTGGCGGCGGCGCACGGAACGACCGGGGCGAGCGAGTAATGCCCGAACGGGATACCGCGGAGCTCCAGCTCCATCGCCTGCTTTACACGTTCGCGGCTGCGCAGGGTGGCGGAATCGCGATCACCGAGCTCGCGGAGAGGCTCGAGACGACGCGCGAGCAGATCCTGCGTGACCTGGAGGAAGTCACCGCGCGCGAGTACTACCTGCCGCCCGGTGATGCCGAGGCGATCCAGGTGGCGATCGAGCATGACCGGGTTTCGGTCTTCACAGGGAAGCAGAACTTCATCCGGCCCGTCCGGCTCGGGCCGCGTGAGGCCGCCGCCCTCGGGCTCGCGCTACGTTCGCTCGCGTTGGAGTGCTCGGGGAACGAGCGCGACCGTCTGATCGAGCTGGCCACTCGTCTTGAATCGGAGCTCGCGTCGTTTCCTCCCGAGGGGGTGGAGCGAGTGCTTGGCGTGGCTGCCGGGGCTGGCTCGGATGAGGGAATCCGCCGGATACTGGCGCAGGCTGCCTGCGACCGGATGGCGGTATCGATCCGATATCTCAAGGACGGGCAGGCGGCTCCGGAGGAGCGGGAGGTCGAGCCGTACCTGCTGGGCCATGCCGCAGGTTTCTGGTACATGGCCGCGCGGTGTTGCCGGGCCGAGGCCCTTCGCGTGTTCCGTCTCGATCGCATCCTCGAGGTGCGAACGATGGAGCGCACCTTCGAGCCTGTGGACGACTTCGACCCGGCCGCCCTGCTCGCCGACGGCCGCATCTTCCTCGCGGACACGGAGGTCGTCGCGCGAGTCCGGTATGCGAGCGCGGTAGCGCGCTGGGTCCGCGAGCACGGGGAAGTCGAGGACGCGAGTGACGGCGCCGTGATCGTCAAGCACCGCGTGGCCGATCCGGAGTGGTTGATCCGGCATGTCCTGCGGTACGGTGGCCACGCCGAAGTGCTCGACCCGCCCGACCTCCGGGAGATGGTCTGCCGCGCCGCGGAGCGAATTCTCGGCGCGGAGCCACCGGAAGCGAGCTTGGAGACCGCCTAGACTTGGCCTGACTCGCGCGACGGTTGGCGATCCATGGGAGGCTCTGTGCCAGGGCCACGGAGTCTCCCCGGCGGCGCAGGTCGGCTCAGCGCTTCCCTCGGATCGACCGTCTGTCGCGCCCGTAGCGCCTGCCGCCGTCACCTCGACGCGCTGTCACACCCCCTCGTTATCCTCGTGTCGTACCCAAACGCACGAGGACCTCATGCTGAGCGTTGAACTCGGGAACCCACTCCGGCATAGATCGCTGACCATCTTCCCTCTCGTCACCCGCGCGGAAGTGGAGCTACCCTATTCGCTGCTGGTCGATGCGCTGAAGGCTTCCACCCTGACGATCACCGAAGTGGGTACGGGTGTCGTCCCGGAGCTGGCGGCGAAGAACGACTCCGATGCGGACATCCTCATCCTCGATGGCGAGCAGCTCATCGGCGCCCGCCAGAACCGGATGACGAACCGTACCATCCTACTTCCCGCTCGAAGCGAGACTGTCATCCCCGTGTCCTGCATGGAGCAGGGCCGGTGGCATCACGTCAGCGATCGCTTCGCTCCATCGGAGCACCTCTCACCGGCGAAGGTGCGCAGAAAACCCAGGGAGAGCGAGGCGCGTTACGCGGAGGCCGGCCTGGCCGCTCCCCGCGAGTCGCTGAGCAGCGCGCAACGGGCGGTCTGGTCCACGATCGCGGACCATTCCGCGAAGCTCGGCGCGTATTCCGAAACGGGTGCGCTCGACTACGTGCAGTCGGTGCGCGGCGACGATGTTCGAACGTGGGTAGGCAGCTTCCCAACCGCGAACGGGCAGGTCGGATTGCTCGCGTTCGTCGGCAGCAACCCTATCGGCCTGGACGTGATCGGCGGTCGCGGACTCTACGCCCGATTGCACGAGCGGCTGCTGGGCGGATACATCATGGATGCCCTGGAGACGCCGGACGCCCCGGGGGCTCCACGTCCAGAAGACGCACAGGCCTTCCTCGACCTGACGCGGTCTGCTCGACGCGTCGCCGCACCCACCGTCGGGCGGGGCATCTACAGCGTTCTTTCGCGAACGGTGATCGGAGGCGAGCTCCTGGACGGCGAGCACGTGGCGCACCTCGCGGCCTTCCCGCGTGATGAGCGTGGCACGGAGGATCGGGGACCGAGCCCGAGCTACGGCGGCGGGCCGATATCACCGCCCAGCTTCCGGCGTCGACGCTGAGGTCTTGGCGGCGCCCCGGGTCGATCGGGGGTGGTCGTGACAAGGTCTGCACACCATCCCCCACCAGTCAGGGGATGGCGCGGGAGACCCTTCCCCGCTTCAGCCGCCACCGGGTTCGCCCCGCACGCCAGCCAGATCCAAACCTCGAACGATCTTCGCTGTCGCGACGATCTGGCCGGCGTGACGGCGGGTGTGCTCAGCGATGTGGAACCGCAGACCCTGTACCGTGCTGGGTAGTCCCGCGCGTCCGACCTTGCGAGGCTCGAGCAGCTGGTCTTCCGTCGTTTCCCGAATCCTCTCGAACGCCATACCGACCGCCCTGCGCGCTCCATCCAGTAGCTCCGAAAGCATCGTGGGTGGCTCCCCGGGTACTCCCTCCTCTCGCAGAGCGGCCAGTTGCACTTCGCTCAGCATCTCGCCGCGAGAATACGTCAGCAACCGGTCAATGCTGCCCGCCACGTGGCGCAGATGGAACCCGATGCTCGCGGCCCCGCCCGGCTGCAGCCACACTTCCTCGAGCCGCAGCCCCAGGACCGCCTGTTCGATATCCTCCAGCGCGTCGATGAGCGAGTGCGCCACGGGCATCAGTAGCGGCGGCACGTCCTCGACGGGTCCCCTCAACCAGGCTTCCGGCATCTCGATCCTCCTGAAATGACGTCGGGTCGGCACGCTTCAGCCGCCGATGTCCCCAGGACAACAGGATATCCCGGCCGGCCCACCGGCGATTTCCACCTTCACCCGAGCTTGCGCAGCTTGCCAGCGGCGATGGCCTGGGGTTGTCCGCCAGCGGCAGCCATCTGCATTTCCTGGGGCAGGCTGAACCAGCCTTCCCCGCGTCGCTCCGCGCACACGGTGGTCAGCGTCTCGAGGAACGCCCGACTGGCGAGGCAGAGATGCCGACCGTTGTTGCGGACCAGGCCCACCGTCCGTCGTGGCGCCGGATCGATCCTCGCCGTCGCGAGGCCGGCAACGCCGACGGGGCGCCGCAGGTAGGCCGCGGGCAGCATGGTCACCCCCAAACCGGCCCGCACCGCCTCCAGGATGCTCTCCACGGCCGACATTTCCGCCACGATGCGCGGCCGCGACCGTGACTGCGCCAGCGCCTGCTCGATTCCATCGCGGAGACAGTAGCCACCAGGCGGCACGATCAGCGGCAACTCCGGCAGCATCGCCGCAGGGCAGGTACTCCCCGCCAGCGCGTGATCCTCCGGAACGACGAGCAGCATCTCCTCTTCGTACAGCGGCAAATCGGCGACAGCGGGGTTATCGATGGGCAGGTACGCGACACCGAGGTTCACCTTCCCCGCCACCACGTCGGCAATGACGTCCGCGGAACGAGCCTCGTGGACGCGCACGAAGACTTCCGGCCGCCGCGCCTGCAGACGGGCCACGGCATCGACCACGACCGCGAAGCTTGCCGCCTGCACCGTCGCGATCGACACCTCTCCCCGCACAGTCCCTACCACCTCTTCAACGGCCAGACGGGCGTTGTCCACCTCGCGGACGACCCGCTCCGCGTATCCGTGCAGCACCTTCCCGGCGGCGGTCAGCTCGACGCCGGTCGGCAAGCGATCGAAAAGGGGCGCTCCCAGCTCGCGCTCAAGGGCCTGGATCTGCTGGGACAGTGCAGGCTGGGAGACGAAGCTCGCCCGCGCCGCCCGCGTGAAGTGGCGATGCTCGACGACCGCGAGGAAGTACCTCAGCTGCCGGAGCTCCATAAGCTGCACTTATCGCAAGGATCGACAATTCGTCTTTGTGCGAATCACCTCCCCAGGGTAGCGTTCTGCGTGTGTGTGGTCAACCGCGGCGTTTACCGTCTCATCCAGGCGACAACCCATCGATCGAGGGAGGACGACATGTGCTTGAAGCTGTCTTCAACTTTGGTGGTCATCGGTTGTGCAGGCGCGGCAATTGGAGCGTGTACCGGCGCCGCATCAGAGGCGATGGAACCGACTGGCGGCATCACCTCGCCGGCCGGCAACGCCGCCGTGGAGTTCGACCTCGTGCTGACCGAGGTCCGACGCGAAGGAGATCGACTCGTCTTCGTGGAGAGGGTCAGCGGGAAGGCCGGCGCGACCATACCGACGCCGGTCGGCAAGCTCGCGGGCAGCGAGGTGTTCAGCTACGTCTGGCCGACCAGCCTGGACCCCGCGGTCGTGGAGTTCGAGGGAGGATCGGGCACGCTTGCGCTCGCCGCGACGGCGCACCCGGACTTCGACGACACTCCGCTCTACGACGAGGACGGGGATGGGAACCGGGAGAACGATGGCCGGCTCTGGCACAGTCACTGGGTCGTCTTGACGCCGGACGACGCCTGCGGTCCGGGAAGCCTGAAGGTGCGAGACATCCCGGAAGGAGCGAGGCCGAAACTGCCCGCGACCTGGCCGGGGCTGCCGTTGTATATCGACAGCCCCGGATACGAACCGGAG
Organism: uncultured Gemmatimonas sp.; assembly: GCA_964544905.1. GTDB lineage: Bacteria > Gemmatimonadota > Gemmatimonadetes > Longimicrobiales > Longimicrobiaceae > WHSP01. Next base: position 33,405 of record CAZJEH010000004.1, on the reverse strand, counting down.
ATCGACGGCGCCGAGATCCGGGTCCAGGTGCCGCTCTCGGCACTCGGTTTCCCCGAGTCGTTCCAGTATGACGGAGTCACGGCGGCACTCCGGGTGAACGCGAGCGTCCACGATCCGCTCTTGTGCGTCACGGATGTCTTCGACGTCGCGTCCGGCGATCTATCGCTGCCGGGGAGCGCCGATCTGAGCTCTCCATGACGGGTGGGGGCGCCAGAAGCCGGATTCTTCCTTCCGCCCCGAAGGCGATAGTGAGCGGCGGCTCCAGCGAGCCGCCGCGCATCGTCCCCCCTCCCCCCGCGCAGTGAGTTGCCGCCCTGAGCGACGGGCGAGGGCTCACATTTCGGCCGGCTTCGGTCCGTCGGTCGAATCGTTCCACGCAAGCCGGCGGCGCACCACCCCCAACGCTGTCGCGTCGTCGTCTCAACGGACCGATCCCAGGTATGCCTGAGGATGCCGGTTCCTAATCAAGCCCGACCGCCGTCGCGTCCGTTAGTTCCCGAACCAGCGCCGGCCGTCAGGTCGGCCTTCAGCGTTTCGCCACCTCGACGCGCCAGACCTCCGGCCCATCCTCCACGTAAACGAACGTGAAGGTCTCGCGCCCGTGCAGCGCTTCCAACGTGTAGTACATGCACCGCGGGTCATGATCGACCGTCAGCTCCAGTGTTTTCCCGGGCGGGAGCGCATCATACGCCGTCATGATCATCTCCATTCGACGCTTCGGCTCCACTGGCCGGACGTCCAGCAGCATCGACGGCATAGTCATCGTCCTCATTCTCTTCAGGGGGTAACGGGTGCGGCCAAAGAAGGACGGATGGGTATCGGGTCCGATTGCTTGCTCCCGCAGCCCCAACCGCCGGCCCGGCCCAGCCAGGCTCGCCAGGCGTAGTGGAACCGGGGATCGGTCGGCAGGAGGACGAGCGGTCCCGCGAAGCGTGCGATCGCCAGCCGTGAGAACAACGAACCGATCCCGCGGCCAGCCTGCCCTGCCGTCTCGGGACCTCCGCCGTGGAGTCGGATGTACCGCAGGCGCCCTCCGGCCGCCGCCAGCACCTGCGCCACAAGGATCGGATCGTCCTCGGCGGGTTTCAGATCCCAGGCGAGGCCTATCCCACGCAGCCCGTCGGCCGCCAGGCAGCGATCGAGCAGTTCGAACGCAGCGGGCTCGCTCGGCGCGACGACGAGGAGCGTGCCGCCGGCCCGGGTGAACGTCCGGGAGAGGGCTTCGATCCGGCCACACCCGATGTTCCCGAACGGCGCGACGATCGGGACGTCCAGGCGAGCTGAGAGCTGTGCGAGCTCACGGGCGTCGGCCTCGAGGGGGGTTGACCGATAGATGCCACACAGCGGAAGGGAGCCCTCTTCCGCTGCCCGCAGCCATTCGTCAGCCAGGGCGGATCTCGGGGACTCGAGGACCAGCTCGACTCCATCCACACCTCGGCGAACGCACGCATCGCGCAGTTCGTCTGGCGAAGCATCCGGAGCCGCCGCGGTGCTGAGGTTCAGGTGCATCTCAGATCCTCGAGATCTCGACTCGCCAGACGAGCGGCCCCTGCTCGAGGTACTTCCACCCGAACTCGCCGCTGCGCTCGGCCTCGAACTGGTAGCGGAGCGGGAATGGATCGTGATCGTTGACAAGGATGAAGGATTGACCAGCCTCCAGAGTATCGAAGGTCTGGAAGATCGCCGGATGCTTCTCGCGCGGGGGGATCACACGCACGTCGAGCTGGATGGGTTGAGTCGACATCTCACGTTTTCCTGTCGCTGTGGTTGCCGGCGCGCCGCGGGCGCGTTTGCCAATGCTCCACGCTAGCCGCCCGGGACGGGTCCCGCCGTGACGTAGATCACAGGATGAACGGCGGGCTTTCGCAGAGACGTCGGATAGGTCACTGTTCCTGCCTGTCGGACCCCATCCATGCCCAAGGAGTGGGACAGACCGGCGGCAGTTCGGCGAGGCGAAGACACACGGTGAGGGATCCGACGTTGTCGACAGCGACAGCGTTCGTCGGAATGCTGGGTGAGGAGACAGCGGATCGATGGGTCCGGAAAACCTTCGACTTAGTATTTGACGATATACTCCATTTTATTTCTGTAGAACATCATACAATGTCATTTGTGAGAGTTTGTATGAAGTCCGACCTTTCCGATGAGGAAGCGCGGGGATTCACCGTCGGAGGGCGGGAGGTCGTGCTCTGCATGTTGGATGACCAAGTGCATGCGGTCGACGGCATCTGCACGCACGAGGATCTGCCGCTCGACGGCGGGGAGGTGGATGACGGGGTGTTGGAGTGCCCGTGGCACGGCGCGCGCTACGACATCCGTACCGGCCGCGTCCTGGCGCTGCCCGCGACGCGGCCGATCGCCGTCTACCCGGTGCAGGTCGACGACGAAGGCGTGGTCTACGTGGATCTTCCCGAATAGTCCCGCCCGACGACCGCGACCCGGCTTCAGCCGTCCGGCCTCCGACGGATAAACACGCGCACGACGTCCGGTTGCTCACGGATCTCGTAATCGAAGCCGGCCTCCTCCAAACGCGGCAGGAGGAATTGCGGGACGCGCACGTTGATCTGGACCAGGGTCGCGCCGGCGGGAAGCGTCTCGAGTGCGGCCAGAGTGCGCACCATCGGTTCCGGCGGATCCAGGCCGCGGACGTCGAGCACCACGACGTCGTCGTCGGTCGACCCGTCCGGGGCGCTCCCCTGCTCGCCCGGATGCCCTTCCGTCTTCCCATCGTCGGTCGCGGACGCAGGACGGGGGTCCTGTCGATCCGGTTGGGCCGAACGATAGAACCACACCTGCCAGTCGTCGTCCGCGAGTTTCTGAGTCCAGTGCTCGAACCCCTGTTTACCGAGTACGTAATAGAGGGGAACCGGCTCGAAGATGGCCCGCAGCCGCAACACCTGGCCGGGGAGGACGGAAGCCCTGGCGGCCATGATCCGGCTGAAGGGCTCCCTGCCCTGCCGCAGATCTTCGCGCACGTCGACATCGATGATGTCGTCGGCGGTGATGCTGGCGAGCCATGGAGGGGTCGAGGGTTCCGATGGGGCCTCGGAAGCGGGATCGCTCGACTCGATCATAGATGGCCCGGCTTCCGGTTCATCCGGCGTTCCCTCCCCCAGTGCCTCGTTCAATCGGTCGACCAGGAGCTGCTCGTCGATGCCAGCCATGTGCGCCGCGGCGGATACGGTCACCAGGCGCGCCATGACCTTCCGCATCCCCGGGTTTCGCAGGCGTTCGAAAGTCGGAGAGAGCGACGCGAACACCTCGATCAGCCTCTCATCGCGTTCAAGCACCTTAGCCACCCGATCGGTCGCGCGGATCACCATACCCCCTCCTCTATCATGCCGGGATGCCAGCGCGGCTCCCAGACCAGCACCGGCACGACGTGCTCCACACCAGGCACCGCCGACACGGCATTCTGAATTCCGCGGGTGATCACCGTCTCTAGCGGACAGCCGGGTGTGGTGAGCGTGAAGACGACGCGCACGGCGTTCTCGATGCACTCGACCTCGTAGACCAGCCCGAGGGTGACGATGTCGAGGCCGATCTCGGGATCGATCACCGTCGTCAGGGCCGCCCACACCTGCGTCTCGTCGGCGGGCACGTCGTCGGGGTGTTCGTCGGCCGGACGCGGCGCGTCGAGTTGGGCGGCAGAGCGGCGGAAGTCATCGTTCATGGGGCCTCTTTGTGACGAGAACGAACATCTGGGTCGCGAATCCAGCCGCACCCGCCGCGAAAGCGATGGCGGCGAGCCGGGTGAGACCGGGGGAACCGATCAGCGTGGCCCCCGCCAACCCGAAGGCGCCGGATGCCAGGAGCCCGGCCACCACGCCGGCTACGCGGGCCGAGTACAGGTCGAGGACCCGTGGCACCTCCGCCCTGCCGACCAGCGGCCCGAAGCGGTGAAACCAGATCAGGAACGGGAGGATCTTGTAGAAGTGGCCGGCGACGAACAGGGATAGCCCCGCCACGATGAGAAGAATCACGTACCCGGTCGCCAGACGCGGCGCCGACACGCCCCAGGCGACTACGAGTGGCGCCACTCCGAGAGCGAGCGCGAACCCGCCCATCGCCAGGGCGGCGAGCCGCAGTCCGGGGTCGATGACCGGCCTTTTCCGGTGTCGGAAAAAGAGCCGGGCCTGAACGACGAACGCGACAAGGCCGGCAGCCAACATCGCCGCGATGGACCACTTCACGACCGGCACGAGCCAGTGGTGGAATGCCAGCAGCGAGGCCGTGCCTCCCGCTGTCAGGCCAAGGGCGAGACGGCCTGGCCGCTCGCTAGCGCCGTGCGAGAGAAGGAACATCGGAAGCAGTCGGTGCGCTACGCCGATCACGACGAGCATGACCCACCCGGCAACGGCGACGTGCAGATGGACTCCGATCGCAAGAAAGCGCTCCGACCCGAGGTATCCCCACCGCAGGTTCCCCGCGAGGGACGCGCCGAGGACAGTGGTGGCGAGCAGGAACACCGATGCTCCGACCAGCGCCCACCAGGTCAGATTCCTCTCCCGGCACCGCTTCAGGGTAGCCGCGAGGTTGGCCAGGAATACCAGCAGTCCGCTCGCAAAGAGTCCCACGCCGACCAGCATCGGTGTGTGGCTGCCGACCGCGAGGCTGGCGATGAAAAGGGCCAGTCCTGGCGTGTAGAGCGCGAAGCTCACGTCCGCCAGTCGACGCCATCGTATCGGCTGGCCCAGTGCGACCGGCAGGAACTGGTACAGCGCCCCCTGGATGCTGGTGGTGATCCAGCCAAGCGTGAACAGGTGCGCCACGGCGACCACGCGCGGGTGAGAGAACGACCCAGCCGACAGGTCCGGAGCCACAACGACCAGGCCGAACGCGCCCGCGAGCAGGAAGGCGAGCGCCGCCAGGAAGTGCTGGACCGGGAGGCGGAACGCAGGCGAGTTGGCTCCGACGAGTCCTCCACCCGGTAGCGGCCAGTGCGGCGTCGGACGGGGGGCAACGCCCTGATTGCGAGCCTGTCCGCCCGCGAACCCGCCGGTGCGTACGTCCATCCTCGAAGTCGGAGCGTTCATCGCCTCCGCTCCGCAGTAAGGCGATGGCCGGACACGGAGGAACCCAACCCGTTCTGGCTCGTCTGATCGGAATACGCCAGCGGGCGGAGATGGTCGTACGCCCGTGGGCGATCGCTCTCGTCATGCCGGAGGGCGTGGAGCTCGAGAACGGCCTCGATGCGATGAAGCCGGCGCTGTATCGAGGCCAGGCGAGGCGGATGCACAGCGGGAACCCCCGGTGGCACCGGAACCCTGCCGGACTCCCGGCCGGTTGCGTCGCGTTCGCGCCGCTCAGAGCGCAGGACACGGAGGTTCCGCCGGTCCGCCATCCCACCCGTCTGTCGATCGTCCGGGGCGTCAGCGGGTAGCTCCGAAAGCCGGCCCAGAAGGGCTTCCGACCACTGCCGATCCAGGCGAGTCGCGCTCGTACCGACCGGCCGCGGTGCCGCACCGGCTGGTCGACTTCCCCATGTCTGCGTCGCTGGGATGGCTGAGCCGGCGTGTGCCGTCGCGCCGCCGTCCATCGACGAACTGGAGACCGTTGCATCCGAGGTCATCACCTCGCGCGTCCAGTCCTCGAGGAGCGCCTGCGCTTCCTCGTTGAAGCGCTCGATCTCCGCCTCCAGGAACGCGTGCTCCAGCGCCAGGCAATCGGCTTCATCGGCGCCGGCGAGCGTTCGCTCCTCCCCGTGCGCGAATGCGAGAACCCCCTGCCGCAGAAAGGCGAGCAGCCCTCTGAGCGCCTCCGGATCGTAACCCTGCGGCGCCCGCGCCAGGTCGGCGAGCAAATCGCGGAACGTGACCAGCAGTTCGGCGTGCTTCCGGCGGATCCGCTCGGCCGGCGACTCGGGGCTCCGGAGCGTCGCGTTCATCGGGGGCTCGGCGCGATGATGGCCAGAAAGTGCAACCCTTCCTCCGACGCATGGACCGAGTGCAACTCGCCAGGCGCGTACGCCACAGCTCCGCCGGTACCCAGGATTTGCTCTCCTTCATCGCCGCGGAAGGTACCCCGCCCACTGACCACCGAGAGGATCACGGTCGAGCCACTTCTGTGCGCCGGGACCTCCTGCCCGGGCAACAGCCGGAACGCAACGACCCTCGCGTTCGCGTCCTGGTGGACGATCCGCGTGCCGTACCGCTCGCTCGTCGCTTCGGGGGCTTCTGCGGAGATCGCTTTCACTCCTCGCCTCCAAGGATCTGGAGCAGCGCCTTCCAAAGGGCCTCGGGGTCCGCACCGTCCCGGCGGGCAGCCTCGCTGACCGGCACGGCACCACCACAGCACGCGTCGATGCCGAAGCGATTGAAGACCTCGACCGTCTCGGGTCGCTGGGCGATGATCTGGTTGACGGTGGCTTCCTCGTTCCTCGGGAGAACCGTGGACGCCTTGCTCATCACGTACCTCCTCTCGTCTCACAGCTTCATGTGGATGAACCGGCCCTCAACGCGCTGCGGGGGTGTGCGGCATCGCTGCTCCCTGCGGTCCCGGGGACCGGGAGGCACGGTTCGCGGGCTCCAGCGTCCGCCAGAGGTTGAAGATGAACAGGAATGCACCGACCGAGCTGAGCACCGCGCCCCCACGCAGCGCGTGCGTCCCACCGGTGACCGTCACTGTGCGGCCGAACCATCCTCCCACCAGCAGGGCAAGCCCGAGGTTGGCAACCACGAGATGAATGGACGGAAGCCGCCGGCTGTGGAGCGGATTCCCGGTGAAGCGCGGAATCACGTGATAGGCGACGCCGAAGATCATCATGCTCACGAAGCCGAGCAGGTTCGCGTGCACGTGCGCCGGCCGGTAGATCAGTGCCTCCGCCGGCCAGAAGGCCATCGAAACGCCGATGAGAACCCCGACTCCAAGCCACGCCAGGCTCGCGCGGATGAACCCGCGGACGAACGGTTCCATCATTCCCCCTTCGATCCCGTGTACGCGCACGCCTCGAGAGCGGCGATATCGCGGATCGTGATCCGCCCGCCGTGCCGCTCGATGATCCCATCGGCGTGCAGCCGAGAGAGTGCGCGGGCGACGCTCTCGCGGGTCGTCGCCAGCTCCGCGGCGAGTTCCTCCTGAGTCCGGGGAAGCTCGAACCGCGTTCCGTCGGTCGGGGGGCCGGCCCGCTCGGCGTACTCCAAGAGCGTCACGGCGACCCGCGCCAGCACGTCCTTGAGCGATATCTTCTCCACCAGCGCGACCATCCTTCGGAGACGGCGGCCCAGCTCCCGGATGACCGCGTCCGCGATCTCCGGGTTGTTCTGGTAGAGCCACTCGAACTCGCTGCGCGGGAGGAAAAGGACCCGGCTGTCTTCGATCGCCCGGGCGGAGGCCGGGTACGGACCGCCGTCGAAGAGCGGCACCTCGGCGACGGCCTGCCCTGGCCCCTGGACGTGGAGGACCTGCTCCCGCCCATCGCGGTTCGCCCGGTAGACCCGTACAGCCCCTTCGACCACCACGTACAGGCCCTGCGACGGCTGACCCGTCCGGAAGAGGATCGTGTCCCGCGATATCCTCCGCAGGACGGTTCGCCGCGCCACGGATTCCAGGGCCTCCGTTCCCAGGCGCGCGAAGAGAGGCAGACGCCGCAGGATGTCCAACGTTTCGTCGCTCATCTCACCCTCCCCGGGCGAGCCGGACGGCCACGAAAACGAGTACGATCCCCACGATCGCGTTCACCCGGGCCAGGACCGACGCCACGCGCCGGGTCCGCAGTGCCTCCGGGGTCCCCGCCTCGAGCCGGGAGGCGGTCGGGCCCAGCACGAAGTCGTGGATCGCGCTTATCGTCAGCATCACCACCACCGTCGCCAGCTTCCATCCGAGCGCCGACCCCAGCCGCGTCCCCCAGAACTCCCGGCTCCCCCACACCTCCCCGCTTAACAAGCCCCGGTAGTGGAGATTGATGATGCCCGTGACCACCAGCACGCCGATCGCGACCCACCCGACCGTGCGGAACTGCTCGCCGATCTTCCGGAAGAGCTCCGCCCGTAGCGATGCCGGTTCCACCCGGCGAACCACGGGAGCCCCCACGGCCGCCAGGAAAAACATCCCGCCCAGCCAGAGGAGCGCCGCGAGGACATGCAGCGTCACGTTGAGGTAGTAGAAGCCTCCCATTGTCTCCCGGCCTTCTTCGATCGTGAGGGTCAGAAGCGCTCACCCCGCGCCTCTCGAATGTGACTGCCCACCGGACGGATCCGCGGCCACATCGTCCAGAAATAGAGCCCCAGCCCGACCGCCTGCCCCAACCCACCCGCCACCACGATCCAGCCCGCAACCGCTGCTTCCAGCCGAACTTTCGACAATTCGGCGATGAACCTCGCGAGTGTGGACGCGAACAGAATCCAGTACGACCGATCGATCAGCTCCGGACGGTACCTCGAGTTCCCCTTCTCGGCGCGGGGGAACAGCCAGAGCGCCACCCCCAGGATCAGGAACATCACGAACCCGACGAGAACAGCATGCGCGTGGGCCGAAACCAGGTAGGGATGGGGCCACTCGCCGTAGATCTCGCGCCGGACGAGCATGATGACTCCGACCACCACACCCGCCATCAGGAAGCCGATCCCCGTCTTGATGAACCGCCGCACCGTCGAATACACGTTCCTGCTCCATAGCCCGTTCCAGGATGGTCATCTTGCAAGTTAGCTGGGGACGGCCGGGTCCGATGTGATGTTCGTCACATACCCCATCTTCGCCTCATGAAGAACCGCCCGGGCTCCCACCCGGGCGGTCACATCTCGCGTAACCGGCTCAGTGCGCCATCGGCCCATCGGCACCGCTGAAGATGGCCAGCTCCGGCTCACCCTCCACGTGGATCGTCCCCAGGGCGCCCTTCTGAGCCCGGAAGATCGCGTGGTCCACGAAGTGGAAGTCACCCGTCGTCTCCGCCCGGAACTCCACGATCGCGGCGCCACCGGCCGGGATCAGAGTCGTCTGGACGTTATGGGACACCGCCGTGCCGCCCTCCTTGTACACGTTGTCGAACACCTCGCCGATCACGTGGAAGCTGCTGGACAGGTTCGGGCCGCCATTGCCGACGAAGAGCCGGATGGTCTCGCCCTTCTTGACCTGCAGGGCGTTCTCACCCGCGGCCGCTCCGACCCGGCCGTTGAAGACCACGAAGTCCGGTCGCTCCTCGAGCGCCTTGGTGCCGTCGTAGGTCAGCAGGCCAGTGTCCCCGAGCCGCCCGCTCGTGTAGAAGTCACCCTGCATGATGTAGAACTCGCGGTCGACCGGGGGGAGACCCTCCTTCGGCTCCACCAGGATCAGGCCGTACATGCCGTTAGCGATATGCATCCCGACCATTCCGGGCATCGCGCAGTGATAGACGTACAGACCCGGGTTGAGCGCGGCGAACTCGAACGTCGTGCCGTTGCCCGGCATCGTGATGCTCGCGGCCGCGCCGCCTCCCGGCCCGGTCACGGCGTGCAGGTCGATGTTGTGCCCGAACTCGCTCTCCGCGGCGTTCGTCAGGTTGAAGACCACCCGATCACCCTCTCGCACGCGGATGAAGCTCCCGGGAACCGTCCCGCCGAACGTCCAGAACTTGTAGGTCGCACCCGGGGCGATCTCCATCTCCTTTTCGATCACCTCGAGGTTCACGACGACCTCGGTCGGGTAGTCGCGTGTGATCGGAGCCGGAACGAAAGGAGGCGCCGTGAGCGTCGCCAAGGTGGATCCCCGGACCTCCGGCGCAACCCGGTGCGGGATCGTGGACCCGAACATCGCCTCGCTTTCGGCCGCTCTCGGAGCGAATCCGAGCGCTCCCGCCATCACCGCCGCCACGGCAGCTCCACTCGCTACCCATCCGGCCTTCCGTACCTTCGTGCTGATGCTCATCTCGATACTCTCCAGGGTCTGGCGGAGGAATCGCCTCCCACCCGTTTTCTCTCTGCAACCAATTTCCGATATCAAGATGTCGAAATGACTATTGGCGAGGGGTCGGGAGCAGGCGGATTTTTTGTCGGGCTTTCCCTTACCTTGGCGATCGGGCTCGGAGAGGGGATTCCCCGACTTGCGAAAGGGGTGTCACGCGGAACCAGGAAGGACGGAATGGGAGGGAAGGCTGCGGCGGGTTATCGTCCTGGCGCAGCAGCGACAGGTCCGGACGCGAAGGCACCATGGCCTTCGCGCCCGGTCACGACACGCGTCTCAGTGGGTCAACCCCTCCTCGCGAGCTGTTTCCTTCGCCACCGTCTTCGCCTGCTGAATCGTCTCCTCGGCGACGTGGGTGACGCGCTCCGCCGTATCCCGAGTCGCCTCTTTGGCGCGATCGCGGAGCCGATCACGCATACCGCCCATCATCTCCATTTCCTTCCGAGTGCTGGGCGCCGCGAGGCCAACGACCAGACCGAGGGCCGCCGCGGCTGCCCCTATGGCGAGGGGGTTGTCGTGCATCGTCTGATCGATGCTGTCCTCGAGCCGGTGGGAGCGGTAGCGCGCCCTCTCCGCGACCCGATGTGCGGCAAAGCGTGTCTCGTCGGCGAGGTCCTGAGCCCGATCGCGCACCTGATCGGCGACGTCGGCTGTCCGCTCACGAGCCTCGTTCATCATCTCGCGGGTACGGTCGGCCATTTCGCCGGCGCGCTCCTTCACGCCTTCCATGCGAGACGAACCGTCGTTTTCCATGCCGAATCGATCGTCGTGGGCGCCGGTTTCGGATCGTCTCCGCAGTCGGCTCTCGCGATCGTAGCGGTCATCGTCCCACCCGTAGTCGTAGCCGCTCGCGTACAGGTTTCGATCGCGCTCCTGCTCGTGACGGCGTCCATTCCACATGAGCCATCCCAGCCCGATTCCGGTCACCGCGGCCGGCAGCGGGTTGTCGCGGATGGTATCCATGATCGAGTGCCGGACATCGCGCGCCCGGTCGGCAGTGTGTCTGGCCATTGTCTCCGCCTTCCCTATGGTGGCTTCCCGGACGTTGTGCTTGACCTGCTCCTTGATGTGCTGCGGGTTGATCCTGTCGCCGATCTCGTCGAGCGCTTGACTCATCCGCCGCCGGGTTTCGCCGATGTCCGCACGAATGGCACCCGCATCGTCGGTGTAGCCGATGTCCGACGAGTCGACCCGCCGCGTCCCGTACTCCGGCCCGTAGTTGCTGTCTGACATGGTTGCTCCTGGGTCGCTCATCGACGGCCGAGATCGTCGTCGCTTGTCGGGGGTTGGTCGAACGGATCGCGGGGCTCGCCGGACGCCGCGTACCCGAACTCGTTGGTCGTCTCGGTCTCGTAGCCCCGGGTAGTCGCGCCGGGAGACTGAGGACGCGATGTAGCCGATCCCATCGGTTGGGCGAAGGTGCCGGATGTCTGGTAGCCGCGGTTGAAGTCGTCCATCGACTCGGGCAACCGGCGATCGTCCCGGTATCTTCGCGATTCCTCACGATAGAGCCGGTCGCGTGAGCTCTTGAGAAACCGGGCGCCGATCATGCCCAGCGTGAACGCGCCCCCGACGAACGCCGCGGGCTGACGACGGGCGAAGTCTTCGACCTGGTCCATCATCTCGCTCATGTCGCGGCTCTCGAGGTAGCCGGCGAATCTCTCCACCTGGTCGGCCATCTGCCGCATGTACTGGCCGATGCTCGCTTCTTCGCCGTACATGTCCTCGCCGGACCGGCGTAGGGACCGCGCGACCGTCGTCAGCGTATCGGCCGCCCGATGCTTGCGGGTTTCCAGTCGATCGCTGGCGGTGTCCTTCGCATCCGCAGCCAGGTCGCGTGCCTTGTCCCTGGCCTTCTCCATCGCGCTCTGGCCGGAATCCTCCAAGCCCATCTCTCCCGGCGTACCACCGGTCGCGAAGCCTGTATCTCGCGTCTCGCTCTCGCGGTCCATGTCATCCTCCTCCTGGCTGAGTGAACGGGTGGCCAGCCGAAATGGCTAGGCCCTGAACTCGCGCTTGAGGTCGCGCGCCTCGCGTTTCATCCACGCGGTATCCTCCCGGAGCGTATCGATGGTCTGCTCCGGTCTGAGACCGCGGTTCCTGATGTGGGAAATGGCTGCGTTGGCGAGTGCTCCGCCGATCGCGAGGAACACGACGCCGACGAGGAGGGCGGACAGCCAGTAGCTGCCGATGAGATTGCCGAGCGCGATGACGAGGAAGGCACCGAGGGCGAGGACCCCGACCAGCGCCAGCCCGGCGGCGATCCCCAACTTCATGCCGTCGCGGGCGAGCTCGGCGCCGGTCTGCCGCAACTCGACCTTCGCCAGGTTCACTTCCTGGCGGAAGAGATGGTTGGTGTCCTCCGCCAATTGGCGGAAGAGATCACCGAGCGCAGGTTCCCGACCGATGAGCGGGGCGTCGAACCTGCCGTCGCCCTGCTCTATGCCGAAGCGTCGTTGCTCGATTGCCATCAGTAACCTCGCACGCGGGTGTTAGGCGGGCGGACGGCCCTTGCGACCGCCGTCCTGCCGACAAAGGCCATCCACCTCCACCGACGCCCTCGGTCCCCTGAAGGCCTGAGGATCCAGTTGCAATCGACATGCCCCCGGCGAGCGAGCCCGGCGCGACCTTGACTCGCCCGATCGGTATCCCGGGTCGGCGATCCCGGCCGAGAGTCCAACCGAGGTTGTCGTCAGGGTGACCCGCGCGAAGAAGGCCGGGGTCGTAGGGCGATGCCCTTCCCACCCGACCGTCGGAGTGCTCCGAATGGCGCAGGGCGAAGCGCTTCAATCGGGAGGCTGCCTTGCCCGAAGCGGTCCGTCCGGGGAGATTGGATCGGTAGCCCGTTCACGTCGGTCGATGCGGCGCTGGTCGATAGTGGACGGCCGCCGGCCGCCCTGGTGGCGGAGGCTCTCCGAAGAAGCTGCGACGGTCGAGGGTTCAGGCCGATGCGCACGACCACGGCAACCCTCTTCGAGCGATCGATGCCCTTCACCTCCGCACCACATCACGACGTCCTCGCGCTTCTGGTTCAGGTGGCTGTACTCCTCCTGACCGCGCGTGCGTTCGCGGAGGTAGCCCAGCGGCTCGGTCAGCCGTCGGTCGTGGGTGAGATTCTCGCGGGCATCGTCCTCGGGCCGTCCCTGCTCAGCGGATTGTTCCCCGCTGTTGGCTCCTGGATCATCCCCTCCACGCCCGTCAACGGGTACCTGCTCGAGTTTGCCAGCCTCACGGGAGCGCTGTTCCTCCTCCTGATCACCGGCCTGGAGACGGACCTCGCACTCATCCGACGCCACGCGCGGACGGCGATGGGCGTGTCCCTCGGCGGCATCGTCGTGACCTTCTCGAGCGGATTCGCGCTGGGCTGGCTACTCCCCGACGACCTCCTGGCGGCGACCGGGGAAAATCACCGGCTCGTCTTCTCCCTCTTCGTCGCGACAGCGATGTCCATCTCGGCGATTCCCGTGATCGCCAAGGTCCTGATGGACATGAATCTGATGCGCCGCGACGTGGGGCAGACGATCATCGCGGCCGGGATGAGCGACGACACCATCGGGTGGATCCTGCTTTCGATCGTGGCGGGGCTCGCGGCGAGCGGAACGGTGGACTCGACCAGCGTGGTCGGTGCCATCGGGCGGGTCATCTTCTTCATGGTGGTGAGCTTCACTCTGGGCCGATGGCTCGTCGACCGGCTGCTCGGGTTCGTACAGGACGAGGTGCGGGCCGCGGACCGCCTCGTCACGATGACGGTCGTCCTGATGTTCGTCTGGGGGGCGTTCACCCTCGCGCTCGGCCTCGAGGCAGTGCTGGGCGCCTTCGTGATGGGGATCATCGTCGGGCAGCTACCCAGGCTTCCGGAGTCGGTCCACCACAAGCTCAGCGCGATGGCTCTCGCGGTGTTCACGCCGATCTTCTTCGCCGTCGCCGGCCTGAAGGTGGACGCCCGGGCGTTGCTCGAGCCCCGCCTGCTCGCGATCACGCTGCTGGTGATCGGCGTGGCTTCGCTCGGAAAGATCGTCGGAACCTATCTGGGCGCGCGTCTGATCGGTCGCCGGGACCACTGGACGGCCTTGAGCTACGGGGCAGGGCTCAACGCTCGCGGGGCGATGGAGATCATCATCGCGACCATCGGCCTGGAGCTCGGGATCCTGTCCCCGGACATGTTCTCCATCATCGTGGTGATGGCCATGGCGACGTCCCTGATGGCGCCACCGGCCCTGCGCTGGGTACTCGCCCGCGTCACGCCCGAGGAGCAGGAGCTGGATCGGCTCCGGCGCGAGGAGATGGCGGCCGGGAGCGGCATCGCCCGAGTCAATCGCATCCTGATCCCGGTACGCCGCCGACCGGTCGAAGACTCGCTGCAGTCGCTCGAAGCGGCGCTCATCGAGCGGCTCATGGACCAGAATCCGTCGATCTCGCTCACGCTCCTGAACATCAGCCCGCCCGGGGAGAGGGCGCGCGGCGCGGAGTACCTGGACAGCATCGCCCACCTGTTCACCGCCAAACAGCTCAGCCGAAAGGTCGTCGAGAGCCGCGAGCCGCTCAACGAGATCCTGGCGGAGGCGCAGAAGAACTACGACCTGATGATTCTGGGCGCGACGGAGCGCAGGGATGATCGCGACACCCTCTTCCATCCTGTCGTGGACCAGCTGGTCCGACTGGCTCCCTGCCCCACGCTGGTCGTGCGGGGCAACCGCGGTGAGGGTCCATGGAATCCATCCACCATCCTGGTCCCGACCAACGGCTCCGCGGCCGCCGCCCGCGCAGCCGACCTCGCCTTCGTCCTGGCCGGGGACGATGACCGCGTCATCGTTCTGAACGTGATTCAGGAGGACCCTGAGCACGCCGGCCTACGACGGTCACTGGCGGAGCGGCAAATGGAGACCGCGCGTTCGGTGGTCGAGAGCGTGAGGCGGTTGGGGGAGGCGCAAGGGGTGGAGACAGAGGCGCACGTCCGATCGGGGCGAGACGTCGACGCCGTGATCGTGGACGTTGCCCGCTCCTACGATGCCGGGCTGATCATCCTGGGGACCAACGTCCGCGCGGGGTCGGAGCGTCTGTTCCTCGGCCCGCACGTGGAGCGCGTCATCGCGTCCGCGCCCTGCCCCGTGCTGGTCTTCAACGGCGTTTGAACGGGGTCAGGCGGCGGCAGGCACCGCGGGTATCGGCAGGCGGAATTCGAGCTCACCTATCTTCCTCGACGGCGTCAGGTGCTCTTCGCTGTGGCCTTCGCCGCGACGAGCCGCCAGCCTTCCCGCTCGAGCCAGTCGTGTACCTCGTCAAGTCGCTCTTCCCATACCGCGACGACGATTTCATCTCTCGATCCGAGCTGTGTCTCGTCGTCGAACGGGCGCAGACGGCCGCGCCGGCGGACCGCGAGTATCAGCATCCAGTCGCGGGCTTCGGGCGTGTCGTCAGTCTCGTAAGGGTCCTCGGAGTTGCCGGCGCGGTGCCACATCTCCACATCGGCGGTCCCCTTCTCGAACCTTTCTGCCCACAGTGCGATCGGGCGCTTGCCACCGAACAGGACCGTTGCGCGGGCCTCGTGAACGTTCTCGGGCTCGATGCCATCGCTCCCCTGACGGAGAGCGACGAACAGCTGCGGCTCCCGCGTCTCTTCCCGGACAGTTCGCGCGAACAGGAGGTTCACCTCCTCGTTGGGTGTCAGCCCCAGGAGACCCAGCCGCGATGGGGGATCGACAGCCCCGATGATATTGGCCTGGAGCCCCTGACCGGTGATCACTTCGAGCCCCTGTCGCTGCGCGGCCGCGGCGCGCTCCGGGTTCGAATCGACCAGGACGACGTCGTGGCCGTCCTCCGTGAGGACGCGCGCCATGGCCCGCGCGAGACCGTTGGCCCCGAGAATCACGTAACCGTTCCCTGAAGGCCGCCGGAGATCGAGCGCCCGGGCGATAAACCCTCCGGTGAGGCCGTGCACGGTCACCGTGACCGCGATGACCACGAATACCATGGCACGGAGCTGTTCGCCGACCGGGAGGTCGCGCGCGAGCAGCTGCTGCGCGAAGAGGGACGCTACCGCGGCGGCTACGATTCCGCGGGGCGCGAGCGTGGCGATGAACAGCCTTTCGCGCGGTGTCATCCGCGTATTCCAGGTGCAGAGGTATGCCTGGACCGGACGCACCACAAGCATCAACGCCGCCACCGTGCCACCCGCACTCCAGCCCAGAGTCCGGACCTCCGCCAGGCGCACGTCGGCGGCGAGGAGCACGAAGAGCAACCCGATCATCAGACCGGTCAGCTGCTCCTTGAAATCGAGCAGCTCGCGCATCGCGCGTGTCTGGGCATGACCCACGACAACCCCGGCCACGGTCACCGCCGCCAGACCGCTCTCCGGCTGTATGGCGTCGCTGAACTGATACAGCGTGACAACCATCGATAGCACGAAGATGTTCTCGAGCCCTCCCGCGATGATGCCCGGCCTCCTCAGCAGCCAGGCGATGAGAACGCCGGCGGCGAAGCCGATCAGCGCACCCGTACCGAGCTTGCTGGCCGCCGTGGCGATCGCCGCCGGCATGGTCGTCTCCTCGGCGTACAGAACCTCGAGCGTGACGACGGCGATGATCGCGCCGATCGGATCGATCAGCACGCCCTCAGCCTGAAGGACCGTGTTGACCGGATCCTTGACGCGTAGACGGCGCAACAGGGGCGTGACCACTGTCGGTCCGGTGACGATGACGAGAGTCCCAAAGACCGTCGAGAGGCGCCAGTCCCATCCCATGAGGAAGCGGACGGAGAGGGTAGCTCCGACCGCCGTGATGACGGCGCCGATCGTCACCAGTCGGCGGATCGCCAGGCCCTCCGCCCGGATCCGCCGCACATCGAGGTGCATGGCACCCTCGAAGAGGATGATCGCGACGGCGAAACCGACCAGGATGTGGAGCGTCCCCCCGAGCTGTTCGGGGCGGACAATGCCCAGAGCGTCGGGTCCGAGCAGGACTCCCGCGATCAGCAGGAGAACGATGCTCGGCATCTGGATGTGCCGGGCGACGATCTGAGCGGCAACGCCCGCCAACAGGGCGATGCCAACCGTGAGCGCGGGGTTCGTCAGGGACTGGATCACGAAGGCAAAGTTAGGGATATCGCTCGACGGCGCGATAGGCAGGGATCGCACCAGAGGGCTCACGGTGCCGGATATGTGGTGGTTCGTAGCCGATTCGCGACCACCTTGCCCGCGCTTCGACCGGCCTCCATTCATGCGGAGTGATCGCGGCGCGATGCAGCAGCCTATCGGCCTACCTCATGCATGGGCTTTTTGCGGGAGAACGCCGGGATGGGCCGATCTCCTTCGCGCGTGTCCAGGCGCTTCTCCGCTTCGTGATCGTTCAAGCTGCCCGGTGGCAGCCCTGCCCCCATCGTTCATCCGGAGGTAGCCAGATGTCGAAGAACATCCTGATGATCGTCGGCGACTATGTGGAGGACTACGAAGTGATGGTCCCGTTCCAGGCGCTCCAGATCGCCGGCCACAAGGTGGTTGCGGTGTGTCCTGATAAGAAGGCCGGGGACAAGGTCCGCACGGCGATTCACGACTTCGAGGGCGACCAGACCTATTCGGAGAAGCCGGGGCACAACTTCACGCTGAATGGCACGTTCGCAGACATCGACGTGAACGATTTCGACGCCCTGGTCATTCCCGGTGGTAGAGCGCCCGAGTACCTGCGGCTGGATGAGCGGGTGCTGGAGATCGTGAGGCACTTCGCGCGTGAGGAACTGCCCATCGCCGCGCTCTGTCACGGGCCGCAGATCCTCACGGCTTCGGGGGCGTTCATGGGTCGAAAGATGAGCTGCTACCCCGCCGTGAGCCCGGAAGTCACGTACGCGGGCGCTATCTTCGTCCCGGTCGGGCTGCCCGAGGCCTATACAGACAGGAACCTCGTGACCGGCCCGGCATGGACGGCCCACGTGGAGTGGATCCGGCAGTTCCTCGCGGTGCTCGAGTCTACGCCGTCGTCCCGCGAGCGACAGCTGACGGCGGCGACCGCTTGACCACGCACAGGCTGACGCCTGCCGGCACGGTCGTCTCCGGCGAAATCCGCTGGACCGCGGTGCGCGTGGAGGACGAGCCGCCCAAAGGCGTGAAGGAGTCGTGTGGGTCTCAGAGGAACTTCATCGCCCGATCATCCGCTCGAAGCACGGTACAGAGATCGTAGCGGAAGAGACGCGAAAGGACGGGCACGCTCGTCACGCCCTGCCTCATTCGATGCGGTAGCAGCTCCTGAAGCCCGGCTCAGTGCCGCCCTCGGCGCCGCCGCGCGAGGCATCGAGCAACCGCCCGGCCGGACGCGGCTACGGGGATAGGGGATCCGGGCCGCCTCAGACAAGGGCGTCTATGGACCGCGGAGACTCGCGCCGGCAGGATCGTCGTCCGGTCGCGCGCAGGTAGCAGGTTGTCGTCGAGGGGGACTTCTCGCCGGCAGGAAAAGACTCGGGGGGTGATGCCCGGCGCGGCCGACATCACCCCCCGATCTTCATGCGAGTCGGTCGGGATTCAGGGATGGGCTGGCGCGGGAGTGACCGCCTCTGCCGGCGCGGGCGCCGCCGAAGCGCACGAACTACAGGAACCGCCGAGCAGATACGCTTCCGCGTCCTCGAACTCGGGTCGCCGCCCGCACGCCCGGCACGTGTAGTTGAACACCTTGGCCGCGTAATTCCACAGAACCGCCTGGGGAACCTCGAAGTCCTCCCACAAGATCATGATCGGATCGCCTGAAACGGGTCCAGTCCTCCCGTCGATTCGCGACGACTCGATGGGCAGAACCGGTGCCGGGACCGCAAGTCTACCGTAAGTCGTTTACACAGCATCACATCCGCATGCGGGAGGAAGCCATGGCAAACCACATCGCAGGTAACGTTTCGTTGCCGATACGACACATTTCAGCCGCGGCGAATGAAAGACTCGGGCGATCGGGGCAACCGAGAGTGTGCTGAGTGAGCGCGCGCTGGCTGAACCTGGTCGCCGATCAAGCAGCGGCCCGCGGCACCAGTATGACCGGGGATCGTGTCCGTCGCAGAACCTCACGGCTGACGCTTCCGAGCAGCGTATCCGCGACCATGCTCCGTCCGTGTGTCCCCATCAGGATGACGCTGTTCGGGATTCGCTCGGCACGACGGACGATTTCGAGGAATGGCGATCCGGAGGGAGACTCGATATCCACCCGTGTGGCCCCCGCGACCCTGAGCCGGTCGGCGATCTCCTGCAACCCGCGCAAGGCTTCCTGCTCGCTGGAGCGACCCGTCTGAACCTCTTCGAGTTGGCTGCGGACGTGGAGAAGGTGGAACGAGGAGCAGCGCCCGACCCGTGCGAAAGCGAGAAGGTATCCCTCCGCGCGCTCAGCCGTCTCAGACCAGTCAGTCGGGAAGATGACATGGTCGAAGGCCGAGACGGCCTCGAGCGGCGGCGGGTCCTCCTGACTGGTCGACGAGGGCTCCACCCGCTGGACGAGGACCGGGATGCCCGCACCGTGCACCACCCCCCAGGCCACGCTTCCCACGAACATCTCCGTGACCCGGCTGTGACTGCGCGAACCGACCACGATCAGAGACACCCCGGCCTCCCTGGCCGCGGCGCAGATCTCTCCCGCCGGGTCGCCGGTGCGCAGCTCGCCATGGACCTCGAAGCCGTCCCTTTCAAGGCGCGCGCGTGTGGCCTCGAGGAACTGGCCGAAGCTCTCGACGGCTTCGGCCGTGCCCGCCGTCGGATACCCGAGGCGCACAACGTTCACGAGCGTGATCTTTCGCGTGCCGAGCGCGCGCAGGGCCGGGAGAGACTTGAGTACCGCCTCTCCACCGGGTGAGGGCTCGATCGCTACGGCTACGTGTTCGAACATGGCAACAGTCCGGATTCGGGCGTGCGGCGGTGCGGCCACCCACGCCAATCAGTGGGTCATCGCGTAGATGAACGTGTTGGCCGCCACCTGGTAAGCGTAGGTCGAATACCTCAAGGGATAATACGGCTCTTCCGCCCACTCCCAGGCGTCCCCGAGGTCGGTATTGAAGTTGATGATCACCATCAACCGGCCGTCGTCGTCGAAAATGCCGCGAACGTGGGGAGTGACGCCGTCTCCCTGCGAGGTGATTCCGCTGCGCGCACCGCTGATGCTGGGCACCTGCACGACCTCGTCGACGAGGTACATGGCCGAGAAGATTCCGTGAGTGAGCGGGACGTCGACGATCGGATACTCGGGCAGTACTCTACGGATCTCGTTCTCCCAGTTGGCCCACTCGTACGAGCCCCAGAAGTCGTCGACCATCACGAACCCGCCTTTGAGGAGGTAGTTGCGGAGACCCTCCACCTCGGCATCCGACAGCCTCATCCCCCCGACCTCGAGGATGTAGATGAACGGGAACCGACCGAGCTCAGAATCGTCGAGGGCGACGAAGTTCTCGCGCGTCGGGAGATCGATCAGCGTGAGACGTCGGGTGACGGCAGCGATCCAACGGTCCGCGGTCGGTGCGTCGACCGCCCAGCTCCGCCGCCACCCGCTGTAGATTCCGCGGGTGAAGTAGAAGCTGTGAGCCGACCGGTCGGCCGCGACTGGAACGGAGCGGAGCTGCCGAGCCAGGCCGGGCTCGGCCCCGGCCCCATCGGGCGCTGCGCGAGACGCGCCGAGGCCAGCGGATGCCAGCAGAAGGATCCCCACCAGGTATCTTCCCAGCATTTGCGGACCTTCCTCGTGCGTACGGCGCGTGCGCGTGGGGCAGTCTCCCCATTATAAACGGGTGTCTACCCGACAGACCAGCCGCTGTCGAAAGGCGGACAAACGAAGGGCGGATACGGCGATGCCGTGCGGAGCATCCTTGTCGTCCGGGCGTTCGTGATCTGTCCGCGCACGCCCATCGCTCTGGACGGATGCCGATCGGGGGACTATGGTGCCCTCGCGAGACATCCATCCCCCCCTGAACTCGCGCCATGCCGAATCCAACCATCGCTGCGCAGTCAGCGGATCGCGACCGCGCAGGCATAGCCGACGCGCAGCCACCTGGGCCGCGCCACCTGTCGCCCTTCGAGGCGGTCAATCTCCAGTTCGAGCGCGCGGCGGATCTGATCGGCCTGCCGGAAGAGCTGCGCCTCGCCCTGAAGACCCCGTATCGCGAAGTGATGGTCGAGCTCCCGCTCCGCTGCCAGGATGGCTCGTTACGCACGTTCTCCGGCTATCGCGTCCAGCACGACCACTCACGGGGTCCCATGAAGGGTGGCATCCGCTACCACCCGGACGTGGACCTGGAGGAGACACGTGCCCTGGCGTCGTTGATGACGTGGAAGACCGCGGTGGTCGGTCTTCCCTACGGAGGCGCGAAGGGCGGCATCCGATGCGATCCCCATCAGCTGACGACGGCGGACCTCGAGTCGCTGACGCGCCTGTTCACGGGCCGCATCGAGCGCTTCATCGGGCCCAATGAGGACATCCCGGCGCCCGACATGAACACGAACGCGCAGGTGATGGCCTGGATCGTCGACGAGTACTCGAAGTATCACGGCCACACTCCGGCCGTCGTGACCGGAAAGCCCGTGGAGCTGGGTGGTTCGCTCGGGCGTGAATCAGCGACGGGTCGCGGCGTGCTGTTCGTCGCCGAGCGCGCGGCCGCGGAGCGGGGCATCTCCCTCGCGGGCGCGCGGGTGGCCATCCAGGGCTTCGGCAACGTCGGTAGCTGGACGGCGTCCTTCTTCGCCGCGAGCGGCGCGCGGGTGGTAGCCGTCAGCGATGCCGTCCACGGCGTGTTCAGCGGTGACGGCCTGGACGTCGATCGCCTGCGCCGGGAGATGGTGGAGCCGGGCCGCATCCCTGACATCTCCGGCGTCGAGACCATCACCAACGCGGAGTTGCTCGCCCTGGACGTGGACATCCTCGTCCCGGCCGCGATCGGCAACGCGATCCACGAGGGGAACGCGGGAGATGTGCGGGCGCGCCTCATCGTCGAAGCCGCGAACCACCCCACGACGCCGGATGCCAGCGACATCCTCCTCGCGAGCGGCGCCACCATCGTCCCCGATATCCTGGCGAACGCGGGTGGAGTGACGGTCTCCTACTTCGAGTGGGTGCAGAACCTCCAGCGATTCCGCTGGAGCGCAGCACGCGTGGACGACGAGCTGCGAAACGTCATGAACGCCGCGTACGAGGGCGTGACCGCTGCGGCCGCGCGACTCGGGGCCGATCTGCGCACGGCCGCATTCGCGCTGGCGATCGAGCGGGTGGCCGAGGCGACACGGTTGCGAGGGATCGGATGAGGGTAGACTAGAGCACCTGCCCCGGAGCATCGCCCTCCCTACCCCGGCGACGCACGGGCGCGGTCCGGACCAAGCGACAGCTGGGCATCCACGTTTGCCAGGAGGCGGCCGATGCGATCCCGACGGCAGGGGTGCGACGTGTGCATTGTGGGGTCGGGTGCGGGCGGTGGCATGGCGGCGTACATGCTCACCCGGGCGGGTGCCCGGGTCGTGCTCCTGGAGACGGGCGGGGAGTGGTGGTCCTCGGTGGACTCGCGGATGTTCGTCTGGCCATACGAGACGCCGCGCCGTGGCGGCTCGACGCCGGACATGCCCTTCGGCGAGCACGACGCGAATATCGGCGGTTGGGAGGTCGACGGTGAACCCTACGTCCGCGCACCGGGCACGCGCTTCGACTGGTTCCGCGCCCGCATGCTCGGCGGGCGGACCAATCACTGGGGACGCATCTCTCTCCGCTTCGGCCCCGACGATTTCCGCCGCGGCGAACTCGACGGGCTCAGTCCCAACTGGCCCATCAGCTACGAGGATCTCGCGCCGTGGTACGATGAGGTTGATCGGCTCGTCGGCGTCTTCGGCAGCCGCGAGGGCCTGCGAAACGAGCCCGACGGCATCTTCCTCCCGCCGCCCCGACCGCGCTGCTACGAGCTCGTGATCAAGCAGGGCGCCGACAGGCTCGGCATCACCTGCATCCCTTCCCGGCTGTCGATCCTCACGCAGCAGCACAACGGGCGCGCGCCCTGTCACTACTGCGGCCAGTGCGGCCGGGGATGCCGGACGAACTCGAACTTCTCCAGTCCCGAGGTCCTCATCCGGCCCGCGCTCGCCACCGGCAACCTCACCCTGATTACCAACGCGATGGCCCGCGAGGTAACGCTCGACGCGCGCGGGCGGGCCAACGGCGTCAACTACATCGACAAGAATACCGGGCTGGATGAACGAGTGGACTGCCGCGTCGTCATCCTCGCGGCAAGCGCGTGCGAGAGCGCGCGTCTGCTGCTGAACTCGCGCTCCTCTCACTTCTCCGATGGCCTTGCGAACTCGAGCGGCGAAGTTGGCCGGAACCTGAACGACACGACGGGAGTGAGCGTCAACGGGTTCATCCCCCGCCTGATGGATCTACCCGCCCACAACGAGGATGGCGTCGGCGGGGGGCATCTCTACATGCCGTGGTGGCTCGACAATGCGGCCCTCGACTTCCCGCGCGGCTACCACATCGAGCTCGGCGGCGGCCGTCGGACGCCTTCATACGGATTCATGGGCGGGATCCAGAGGCTGCCGGGTGGAGGCGGGTACGGCGCGCAGTTGAAGCAGGACTACCGTCGATTCTGGGGCGCCACGGTCAACTTCTCCGGACGCGGTGAAATGGTCTCCAACAGCGATAGCTATTGTGAGATCGATCCCCTAACGGTCGATCGGTGGGGGATCCCGGCGCTGCGCTTTCACTGGAAGTGGAGCGAGTACGAACGGCGCCAGGCCAGGCACATGCAGACGACCTTCCGCTCCCTCATCGAGGAGATGGGAGGCGTGCCACTCAGCGAGATGCCGTCGGCCGAAGAGGATTACGGGCTGATGACCGGCGGATCGATCATCCACGAAGTCGGCACCACCCGGATGGGAGCCGACCCATCGCGCTCCGTCGTCGATGGCTGGTGCAGGACCCACGACGTCCCCAACCTGTTCATCGCCGACGGAGGGCCTTTCGTCACCCAATCGGACAAGAATCCGACCTGGACCATTCTCGCCCTGTCCATGCGGACGAGTAACCACATCGCGGAGCTGATGAGAGCGAGGGAACTATGAGCGACTATTCACGCCGTCAGTTCCTGTCCACGTTGGCGGCCGCGCCCCTGGTGGCGACCACGCCGGCGGCCCCGCGCGAGCCCTTACCACCCGACCTCGAACGGGCGGCGCGAGCCGCCGACGCCGCCGTCAACGCAGGAACGTACCGGGCTGCCTTCTTCACACCGGAAGAATGGGAGACGGTACGTGTCCTGGCCGAACTGATCATTCCCGCGGATGACGAGGCCGGTGGTGCACTGGACGCTGGCGTACCCGAGTTCATCGACTTCACGGTGCAGGACCGTCCGTCGTTGCAGGTGCCCGTGCGCGGCGGGCTGCGCTGGCTCGACACGGAATGCAGACGGCGATTCGGTCAGCCGTTCGTCGCCTGTTCGCCGGCACAACGCGAGTCGATCGTCGAGCAGATAGCCTGGCCCGACCGGGCACCCCCGGACCTCAGCCAGGGTGTGGCGTTCTTCAACCAGTTCCGCGACCTCGTAGCGTCCGGCTATTTCACCAGCCGGATCGGGATCGACTACCTGAAGTATACGGGGAACACCTATGTCGCCGAGTGGGCGGGCTGCCCACCCGAGGCGCTGGCGGCATTGGGGGTGTCGTACGAGAGGTGAGAACGCTTCCCGAAGGGTGAGCAGCATCGCCGGGTCGCGCGGAGATGAGGGGTCGAGCAGAACGGAGGTGAGGGAACGCTCCTCGTTGCGCGAACCCGTGGAGAGGGTGGTTTCCTGGACGTGAGGAGGGTCGAACCGCCC
>CAZJEH010000004.1:0-8636 GCA_964544905.1 uncultured Gemmatimonas sp. | reverse complement strand
CCGCTACTGGACCGCCGACTCCGGTAGAGCGAAGGCGACGTACCCGCGCGTCGGATTCCCCGGCTCGGGCGTCCGCCGCATCCAGACCAGCGGCGTCGAAGCCGACAACACGAGAAACTGCCGCCCGTTGACCCGATACATGGTCGGGATCCCCTGACTGCCGATGCCGCCGGGGATCTCGTGCGACCACAGTTCCTCGCCGGTCTCCGCGTCGAAGGCGTAGACCCTGCCGTCCTTCGCGTTGGAGAACACCAGCCCCGTCGAGGTGACGAGCAGGCCATTGCGGATGGTTTCCTGAACGCCCGTCTTCTCGTCGCCCATTTCCGCCGCAAGCTTGTCCGTGCCCAGAGGCACCGACCACTTGATGGTGCCGGTGTTGAGGTCGTACGCCACAA
Source organism: uncultured Gemmatimonas sp. (assembly GCA_964544905.1). Lineage (GTDB taxonomy): Bacteria > Gemmatimonadota > Gemmatimonadetes > Longimicrobiales > Longimicrobiaceae > WHSP01. Next base: position 8,241 of record CAZJEH010000004.1, on the reverse strand, counting down.
GCGACGACCACGGCGGCTTGATGATGTGCGCGAACTCCTCGGCGTAGCTGCGGATGAAGTAACGCACATCGGGCGCGTCGGTGGCCTCTTCCGGGTACGGCCGCCCGAAGCCGCCGAACCCACCCGCGCCAGTGACCGGCCGGGGCAGCAGCCCGCCCGGGGCGCCACCGACCGCGACCACCGGCCCGGCTGGCAGATCGACCCTCTCACCATCCGCCGTTCCGCCCAGATAGCGGTACAGCGCGGTCACCTCGTCGTCACTGAACTGGTTGAAAGCGGGCATCTTGCCCCGGCCCGAGCGCATGAGCATGAGGAACTCCGAGCCGCCCATCCGCGTTTCGAGCCCCTGCAGCGACGGTGCGCCGCCTATCCCCATGCGGTTCGCCCCATGGCAGACCTGGCAGTTCTGCGAATACAGTGTGCCGCCCGACGCGATCATCTCCGCCTGGCCGGCCTGCCCGCCGCCGAACCCTCCACCGCTGCCACCACCCGCCTCCCCCGCCCCGGCCGCGGCCCGCGCGACCGAATCGGCCTGTGGCGTGCTTGGCGCGTACCGAGGCATCATCGGATCGTAGGGACCCGGCCGGTCGTTCGATATGAGGTAGACGATGCCGCGCTGCGGATCGGACGCCGTGTGCCCGAAGTTCGTCGCGCCGCCTGCGCCGGGGATCGCCAGCGTACCGTACCTGTCGGACAACGGAGTGAAGAGACCCATCTGGTTGCGCGCGACCGCACTGTCGACCCACGCCGTCCAGTACTCGCGCTCCTCGTCGGTCAGGAACGGCGAGAGATCATCCGAGGTCATCGACTGGCGCGCGTAGGGGGGCAGGTCCGGCATGACCGGCGCGGTCGGCCAGTACTCCTCGCCGGGCACGTGCCCCTGCGGGATCGGGACCTCCACGACGGGCCAGAGGGGCTCTCCCGTTTCCCGGTTGAAGGCGTACATCAGCCCCTGTTTGGTGGCGATCGCCACGGCGTCGATCCGGCGGCCGTCATGGTTGACCGTGATGAGCTGCGGCGCTGCCACGAGATCGTAGTCGCGCAGATCGTGGTGGACGACCTGGAAGTGCCAGATCCGCTCACCTGTGCGCGCATCCAGAGCGAGGAGGGTGTTGCCGAAGAGGTTCGCGCCCTTGCGATCCGCGCCATAGAAGTCGTAGCTCGGCGAGGCGGTGCCCGCGAAGAGGATCCCGCGCTCCACGTCCAGCGACATCTCACCCCAGACGTTCGCCCCGGCGGCGTACCGGTACGCCTCGGGCGGCCAAGTGTCGTATCCGAACTCGCCCGGCTGCGGGATCGTGTTGAACCGCCAGACCATTTCGCCCGTCCGCGCGTCGTACGCGCGGATGTGACCCGGCGCGTCCATGTACCCCTCGCCCGGGGCCATACCAAGGACGATCAGATTCTCGAAGACGATCCCCGGGGTCGACGACTGCGCGCGGGAGATGGTCGACGGATCGCGCGGCGGCAGCCCCTCCTTCAGGTCCACCAGGCCGTTGTTGCCGAACGTCAGGATGGACTGCCCGGTCTCGGCGTCGATCGTCTGAAGGTAGTTGTTGATCTGGAAGAGGATGCGCTTGTCGGTGCCATCCTCGCTCTCCCAGTAGTTGAGCCCCCGGCGCGGAATCCCCGTCAGGTGCGCGTGGATCCAGAGCTCCCGGCCGGTCTCGGCGTGCAGCGCGACCAGCGAGCTGTTCTTCGCCAGCACGTACACCACCGTGTCCACCACGATGGGGTTGAACGTGTAGGTAAGCTCGTCCCCGGTGGGATAGAACCACGCCACCTCCAGTTGGTGGACGTTTTCCTTCGTGATCTGATCGAGGGCGACGAACTTCGACTGGTCGGGCCCGCCGCCGTAGTTCTCCCATGTTACGTGCTGCCAATGCGGTTCCGGCTCGCCGCTCGTGCACGCCGCCAAGACCGCGATCGCCCCCAGCGCGCTCACGGCGTACCTGCGCAAGCCGCCCGCTCGGCGAGCTCGGCCGACCTCCACGGACGATCGGGTCATTCTGAGGCTTCCACGGCTCGATGTTGGATTGATCAACACGGAAGGTGCGAGGGCGAACGGTATGACGGCACTCGAGGCCCGCGAGGACGCGGCCCGACGGTTCGGAGCAGCTGAACCGGAATGGACCAGCATCATAGATCCGGGTCACACGAAGGTCAATTACGGCAGGGGAATCGCGCGGCTCACCCCGCTGGAGCCCGACGGACGGCTGCGCACTATGGTGTCCCACGCCCGCACTGTGCATAATGGTCCCTCCCGCGGCCTGCACTGCTCATCCGCCGCGTCGTCCGTTGGACGGCGGGTGGCACTGCGCTCGTGCCGCCGGCCGGGGCCACTCCTTACCATCACCCGATGTCCGGACCATGACTTCGGAACCAACACGTCGAGAAGGGAGCACGGGGGACGTCAAGCCACTCGGCCTGGCCCTCGTGGGACTGGGGCACTACTCCGCCGGTCAGCTGGGACCCGCCCTCCGGCATACGAAACTCTGCCGGCTGACCGCGGTCGTCACGGGATCCCCGGAGAAGGGCCGCAAGTGGGCCGCCGAGTACGGGTTCCCGGAGCGCAACGTCTACAGCTACGACACCTTCGATCACATCGCCGACAACGACGATATCGACATCGTCTACGTAGTGCTGCCCAACAACATGCACCGGGAGTTCGTCACCCGGGCAGCTCAGGCCGGAAAGCACGTTATTACCGAAAAGCCGATGGCCACGACGGTGGCGGACGCGGAGGCGATGATCGAGGCCTGTCGTGCCGCGGGCCGCTCGCTCGCCGTCGGTTACCGGATGCACTACGAGAGCAACACCCAGGAGATCATCAGACTCGCACGCCAGCGGGTCTACGGCCCCGTCCAGGCGATCTCCGGGTGCTACGCGTTCGAAATTGGCGATCCGAGACAGTGGCGGCTGGACAAGGAGATGGCCGGTGGCGGGCCGCTGATGGACATCGGGATCTACGTCATCCAAGCCGCCATGTACGTTCACGGCGGACTGCCGGTTGCCGTGACCGCTCGTTCGGAGGTGATCGACCGAGAGCGGTTCAGGTCCGTCGAGGAGAACATCTACTGGAACCTCGAGTTTCCGGACGGGGTGATCGCGCAGGGGAAGGCGAGCTATTCGGCGGAGGAGAACTACCTCCGCGTGAAGGCGCAGTTCGGCAACTACGCGCTTGAGCCGGCGTACACGTTCACCGGCATCCAGGGGAGAACACCGCACGGTGACATCGCCCTTCCCGCGGTGAACCAGCAGGCCCTCCAGATGGACGCCTTCGCCGATCACATCATCAATGGCGTGGAGAACCGGGTGCCCGGGGAGATGGGCCTGCGCGACATGAAGGTCCTGATGGCGATATACGAGGCGGTGGAGACGGGACGACGGGTGGAGATAGCGCTGTAGAGGACTCCCACGCCTGCGGGCAGCACGCCACTTTCTTCAGTCGGCCGCTCCGCACTCGGGCGGCGCCCTGCACCAGGAAGGGCCGCGCCCGCCTCGTTGGATCCGAACGCGCCGGGGTTGTACGGCTGTCACTCAGTAGCGGGCGCCCCCATCCGTCGGGCGTCCGCGCAGGGACGGATCAGGAAGAGCGCCGGACCGCTCACGCGTTCCGCTTGACACTCCGTCCCCCCCGCCGTACCCTGAACCCGCGGTCGGACCGGCCCGAGACCCCCGCCCTTTCCGTCTAGCCCAAAAGGACCTCGCGATGAAAATCAGCCTCATTCTGCTGGCGCTGTTGCTTGGCGTGGTACTGTCGGTGCACCTCGGGATGAATGCGCAGGTTGGAGCGATTATCAACAACCCGCGGATGGGGAACGCCATCTTCTGGACGATCGGTGCGATCACCGCGATCTTGATCGGTTTGACCGCATGGGACCCCGCCGTCTTCCAAGCCCTCCGTGAGGTTCCGGCGTGGCTTCTGACGGCGGGGATCATGGGGGCGGCGCTGGTGTTCGGCATCGCCTGGATCATCCCACAGATCGGCGCCGGCACGTTCTTCGTGCTCCTGCTCGCCGGCCAGGTCATCACCGGGATGGTCCTTTCCCACTTCGGTCTGCTCGGCTCACCGTTGCAGCCGATTACGATGATGAAGATCCTGGGCGTGGTGCTCCTTGTCGCCGGGGCCAGCATCGTCACTTTCTCCAACTGATACAGTCTCTTCGCGCAAGCTCATGATAATCAGCAGTAATCCAGGCCAGATCGAAGTCCTTCCCGGTTACGTCGGTGGTAAGTGGGTGAGGAGCAAGGAGTCGCAAACGTCGGACATCCTCAACCCCGCCACCCAGGAGGTTCTCGGCCGCGTACCGACCGGGGCTGGAACGGCCGCAGACGTTTCCGATGCGTTAGCGGCAGCGGCCGAGGCCTTCGTTTCCTGGAGTCAGGTCCCCGTGATCAAGCGGGTTCAGCCGCTCTACGCGCTGAAGCGCCTGCTCGAGGAGAATGCCGAAGATCTGGCCAGGACCATAACCCTGGAGTGTGGGAAGACGTACGAGGAATCCAGGGGTGAGCTGCAGCGCGCGATCGAGAACGTCGAGGTCGCCTGCGGGACTCCGATGCTCATCCAGAGCGAGTTCTCGGAGAACATCGCAGGCGGCATCGACGAGTTCGTGATCCGTCAGCCGGTGGGGGTCTGCGCGTGCATCGCCCCCTTCAATTTCCCGGGGATGATCCCCTTCTGGTTCCTCCCCTACGCCATCGCCTGCGGCAACACCTTCGTTCTCAAGCCGTCGGAGAAGGTACCGCTGACGATGGTGAAGGTCTTCGAGCTGCTCGACCGGATCGGCCTGCCTCCGGGGGTCGTGAACCTGGTCCACGGGGGTAAGGAGACGGTCGACGCCCTGCTCGACCACCCCGACGTGAAGGCGATCAGCTTCGTCGGCTCGTCGGCCGTGGCGAAGTACGTGTACAGCCGCGGCAGCGCCAACGGAAAGCGGGTGCAGGCACAGGGCGGCGCGAAGAATCCGGTCGTCATCCTGCCCGATGCGGACATCGACATGTCGACCCGGATCGTCACCGACAGCGTGTACGGGTGCGCGGGCCAGCGCTGTCTGGCCGCGTCGGTGGTCATCACCGTCGGCGACGACGGAAAGATCAAGGAGTCGCTCTACGAGGCCGCGAAGCGACGGCGCACCGGCTTCGGGCTCGACGAGGGCGTGGAAATGGGCCCGGTAATCTCGGCCGCCAGTCGCCAACGGATCGAGGGGCTCATCGACGAAGGCATCCGCCAGGGAGCGCGTGTGCTCCTCGATGGCCGCAACCCCCGCATCGAGGGCTACGAGAAGGGCAACTTCATTCAGCCGACGATCCTGGAAGACCTCCCGCTCGACTCGGATCTCATCCGCACCGAAATCTTCGGCCCGGTCATGAGCCTCGTCTCCATGAACACCGTCGACGAGGCGATCGACTTCGTGAACCGCGGGAGCTATGGCAACATGGCCTGCCTGTTCACGACCAGCGGCGCCAACGCCCGCCGATTCCGCAGCCTTGCGAACGCCGGCAACATCGGGATCAACATCGGTGTCGCCGCGCCCATGGCGCAGTTTCCCTTCAGCGGCTGGAAGGAGAGCTTCTTCGGCGACCTGCACGGCCAGGGGCGCCACGCCATCGAGTTCTTCACTCAGACCAAGGTCGTGGTGGAGCGGTGGCCGAGTGAGTGGTCGCGGAAGTTCTGAACCCGGCTACGAACCGAGGATCTCGAGACCGTCGATGAAGAAAGCGTACTGTCCGCCGTTCCGACTGCAGACGAGGATCAACTTCCTCGGTATCGACTGCACCGTGACGGACCTCAGCCACACGATCAGCACCGAGGACCCCACCTTCATCGGCCATCAGCGGACGCTGATCTGGAACCACCTCACGCACGAAGAGACGCAGAAGATCGGGCTGACCAAGCCACCCTACTCGTACAAGGTGACCGGCTTCACCCTCTGCGACCACTCGAACACGCACGTCGACTCCATCAACCACGTGGTGGACTCGCCGGATGCGCGGTCCGTCGACCAGCTGCCCCTGGAGTGGTTCATGGCCCCGGGCGTCTGGTTCGACTTCTCGCACAAGGAGCCCGCCAGCTACATCACCCGTGAGGACGTCGAGGAGGCCATCGCGAAGACCGGGGTCACCATCAAGCCGCAATCGGTGGTGCTCTACCACACCGGGTGGTATCGGAAGTGGAGCCAGCCGTTCGAGTACATCCGCGGCTACCCGGGAGTCGACCGGGGCGCGATCGAGTACCTGAACGACCTCGGCGCGGTGATCGTGGGGGCCGACGCGCCGAGTATCGACAGCCACCACGAGGTCGCGGTCGTGAAGGAGCAGCCCGCTCACATCGTCTGTCGGGAGCGGGAGATCCTGAACATCGAGAACCTCGCGCACGTGGACATGATCCCGTCGCACGAGTTCTGGTATGTCGGCCTGCCGCTGAAGATCAAGGGCGCTTCGGGTTCGCCCTTCCGAGGGGTGGCCATCGTCCCGGACCGGGCCTAGACAGCGTCGGCCAGTGCCGGCACCGGGGACGATCCCGGCTGCCGGCGCTGGCGGCTTTCATAGCATGAGCATTCGATGAATCTGCCGAGCACCATGGACGCGGTCGTCCTGCGGGGCGTCCGCGAGTTCGACGTCGAGACCGTTCCCGTCCCCCGCCCCGGCGACGATGAGGTGATCTGCGAGGTCGACACCACCTTCATCTGCGGGACCGACCCCCACATCATCGCAGGCGATTTCCCGGGCTTCTGGCCGAAGGCGTACCCGTTCATCCCCGGCCACGAGTGGTCCGGAACGGTCGTCGAGGTGGGCGAGAAGGCCACGCGGCTGGGATGGAAGGAGGGCGACCGCGTCTGCGGGATCTCGCACTGCGGCTGCGGCTACTGCGACATGTGCCTGAAGGGCCGCTACAACCTCTGCCTGAACTACGGACACGAGGACCGCGGCCACCGCCAGTACGGTCACTACACGCCGGGCGCCTACGCGCAATACATGCGCACGTCCATCAAGAGCATCTACCGCATCCCCGACGAGATGCCGCTCGAGCTGGCCGCCTGCGTGGATCCCCTGAGCATCGCCCTCTACACCGTCAAGCGGTCGCGGATGCAGCCCGGCGACGACGTGCTCGTGCTGGGCACGGGACCGCAGGGGCTGATGGCGATCCTCTGCGCGAAGGCACTCGGGGCGGGACGGATCCTGGCGGCAGGCAGTGGCGAGCGGCTGGCGAAGGCAGTGGCCCTGGGTGCGGTAGGGATCGACTACCGCAAGCAGGACGTCGTCGAGACCGTGCGGGAGCTGACCGGCGGTCGCGGCGTGCCCGCGGTACTGGAGTGCGCTGGAACCGTCGACGCCCTCAGGCAGGCGTGCCTCGCGGCGTCCAAGGGAGGCATCGTTTCGGTGATCGGGATTCCCCACGCGGAGCCGACCCTGCCCATCAAACGCATGGTCCTCGACGAGGTCGAACTGATCGGCAACCGCGCCAACCCCAATACCGCTGCCCCGACGATCGAGATGCTGAAGAACGGCCGGATCGATCTGACGCCGCTGCTGACCCACCGCTTCCCCCTGCGCGATTTCGCCCAAGCGTTGGAGACGTTCGAAACGCGGAAGGACGGCGCGATCAAGGTGGCGACGAAGCCCAATGGGATGTTTGCGCGGTGATGGAAGTGCAGACCGCTCGGCTTCTCGGGGTGACAAAAGGGGGTCTCGTGATGACAATGCAGCCTGCTCGGGGTGAAGGCTGTGCGCCTCGGCGAAAGTCGTAGACTTCTGCCACTTCTCTTTGGCTGAACCGAGTATGGACCCGAGTTGGTCAACCCGGTCCAACGGAGCGAAATCGAGGGGTCTGCACTTCCTTACCACACAGATAGACAAACCAACACGCATTCAACCCTGCGCCCGGTACGGTGACCGCCGCGGCGCCTCCCCTGAACCGGAACCGAACGGACCATGAGCAACAAGGTGATGATCGTCAGCGGTGGCGCCTCCGGCCTCGGCCTGGCCGCGGCGGAGAAGTTCGCGAAGAACGGCTATGACATCGTCATCGTCGACATCAACGAGCAGAAGGGTCGCGATGCCGAACGCAGGATCCGCGACATGGGCCAGGACGCCGTCTTCTGTCTGTGCGACATCTCCAACAAGCAGCAGGTGCAGCGGGCAGGCGAGGTCACGAAGGAGCGCTTCGGCCGGGCTGACGTGCTGATCAACAACGCCGGCCTCGAGATCCGCGGCAGCATCCTGCAATGTTCCGAGGAG
>CAZJEH010000003.1:7862-46763 GCA_964544905.1 uncultured Gemmatimonas sp. | reverse complement strand
CAAGATCGCACTAGTCGCCGGTGTGATTGGCTAGGACGGTGTGCCTGGGACCCCTACGAGAACTTGGGAGATATCAGCATCGATCCCGAGGGCATTGATTACCTGATCGTCAATCACACGGAGTCAGGCCATTCCGGCTGGATCTCGGTGTAGTTGTCGACGCGGTGCGCGGCCTTCCCGCCGACCTCGGTACCGACGCGCCCGCGCTCGTCGGCCGCCACCTGGACCGCATCTTCGCCGGAGTGATTCCCGAGGGCGGTGTCGGGCGGGCGGGAAGACTCCGGCTGGCGCTCGAGCGCGCTGTCCGCCCCGACGGCTCCGTGCGGGCGGTTCGGGTGCTCGGCGCGGAGGTGGCCGTGGCGGGCCGCATCCACACAGCGTACTTCTTCGAGCTCGATGGTCGGCCGGAGTACTTCGATGCGCTCGGTCGCCCGCTGGAAGGCGGCGACTGGGGAGGCGGCCCGCTTCCGGAGATGCGCGTAAACTCCCCGTTCGGTGCCAGCCGGATGCACCCGATCCTGGGGCGGATTCTGCCGCATGCGGGCGTCGATCTTGCAGCCGAGGCCGGCCAACCCGTCCGCGCGACAGCCGATGGAGTCGTGGCCTGGGCTGCTTCGCGCGGCGGCTACGGCCTCCTCGTCGAGGTGCGGCATCCCAACGGCTTCAGCACCCGGTACGCTCACCTGTCGGCCATTTCGCCTGCAATCCACCCCGGAAAACCCGTCCGCCAGGGCGAGGTGATCGGCTATGTGGGGATGACGGGCCTTGCGACAGGGCCGCACCTGCATTACGAGGTACTGAGCCGGGGACAGGCGGTCGACCCTCTGCGGCTGATGCGGAGCCCGGCGTTCGACACCGGGGCGGCAGGCGATCCCCGATGGCCGATGGAGCGGCGCCGGATCGGGTCGCTGCTCGCTGCCGCCCCGACCGTCTCGAAGGCGCCGACTGCGGTGGAAAGCGCGCCATGATCACCTCGATGGGTTTCCGCGCACGAGGGCAGGCGGACGGAAGTCGCCGTCCGGTGTCCGAACGGCGCGACGAGTTCACACTGGAAAAACGTGGCAGACGATCAATCGCGCGAGGACGGACAGGCTCTCGCCAAATTCGAGTCCGATGGCCTGACGGGCCTCAGCATCGCCGTGCGCACGACGGTGGCGCGAATCGGGCAGGGACCGCAGAACGATGTCGTCATCGACGACGATACCGTCTCGACCCAGCATGCCCAGCTGGAGTACATTGACGGAACGTGGCGCCTGACCGATCTGGGCTCGCGTAACGGAACCTACGTCGACGGGGTGCGGCTCGCGCCGCAGGTCGCGACCCCGCTGCCGGAGAACGCCAACGTGGCGTTCGGCGCGGTGAGCATGACCTTCCGCGGGAGGATGGACATCGAGCCCGAGCTGTTGGCCACCGCTCCGACGCGCGAAACGCCGACAACCCAGGTGCGCCGGGCGGGTTTCCGCCTCCCGGTGTGGCTCGTCCTGCTGATCGTCATTGCCGCGGCGGTCCTCGCGTTCACGTTCCTCTCGATGGGCGGCGGAGCACCACCGACCGACACGCCCGCGAACGTCGAGAGTACGGCGCTCCTCATCATCCAATCCACCTATCCTTTCGGCCTCGTGTGAAGATCAGTTGGAGCGCCGCAGGCGGGACGCACGTCGGACGCGTGCGGGAAGGGAATGAAGACTCGTTTCGCCTGGCGCCGGACCGGGGCATCTTCCTCGTGGCGGACGGCATGGGCGGCCATGCCGCGGGAGAGGTCGCCAGCGCGGTCGCGGCGGACGTCGTCCTCGACTATCTCGCCGAAGCGCAGCCGACGGCGTCCAGCGCCCGCGAGCTGATCCGCCAGGCCTTCCTGTCGGTCCGGCGGGTGATGGTCGACCGCAGCCTGGCCGACTCTTCCCTGGCCGGGATGGGCACGACGCTCACCGCCGCGGTCGTCCTCAACGACGCCAGCGTTCACGTCGGCCACATCGGCGACAGCCGGCTCTACCATCTCAGCCAGGGCCAGCTCGCCCAGATCACCCACGACCACACCTGGACGCAGGAGGAGCTGGACGCCGGCCGGATCACCCCGGAGGTGGCAAGGACACATCCCTTCGCCCATGTCCTCACCCGTGTCCTCGCGGTCGAGGAACCAGCAGAGCCCGACCTGTACGCCACTTCGGTCCAGCCTGGCGACACGCTGCTGCTCTGCTCGGACGGCCTCCACAACATGGTCGACCCCGACACCATCCTGAGCATCCTGCTCACGGAAGCACCGGCAGAGGTGGCGGTGCGAAAGCTCATCGAGGCGGCCAACCGGCGCGGCGGGATGGACAACATCACGGCCGTGGTGGTGCGGGTCGGCGCGGTCGACTAGCCGACCATCCTCCCAGGGCGTCCCTTCAGGACGCTTTCATCCGCCCTACCCCGGCGCCGGTCTGTCGGCGTCAGGACCATTAGCGTCCTCGTCTCTCGAGCTCCGTCTGAACGATCCAACACATGTAGCGCCCGCTTGTCGGCCAGGCCCGCCACATCCGGGGCGTACCGTATCGCGCACTATTTGTCCCTTGACCACCTCCCTCGCGCCCAAGTAGGCTTCCTGAACGGCTCTCGGCGGACGGTCGGTCGTCACCAAGGCTGTCCTTCCGGCGCGACAACGCGCGGCGTGGCAACGGTCCGCCGCGTGCATGACGCGGTCCGCCAGCCGACCATCGCTGGTGCCTCCGTGGCCGCATCGGCTGCAAGCGTCAGTGCTGGCAATTGGCCATTCGCAGTCGATGGCCAGCCCTACCGCGACGGCCGCCGACGTAGGTACCCTTCAAGTGCCCCGACATGATCGACGAGATGCTCGCTCACAGCGCATGCCGGACCGGAGGTCGCGGCGGGTGAACCCACCATCGCCGAGGAAACCGGAGAGCGTATCGTCGGAAGAGCACTTCGCCCGGGCGGAGGTCGTCCGGGAGTATGCGTCCTTCGACTTCCTCCTCCCGCCTGAGGGGGCGATCCTCGAGATCCTGGCGGACGAGCTACCCGGCTGGAGAGTGTTGGACCTGGGCGTCGGGGGCGGGCGTACCTCTCGACACCTGGCCGGCCGTGTACGCGAGTACGTCGGCGTCGACTATTCACCGGCGATGATCCAGGCCTGCGAAGAGCACGTCTCCCCGCGGCTCAGCGGACCTGCGTCGTTCAGGGTGGCCGACGCTCGGGACCTCCGCGAGTTCGAATCGGGCTCGTTCGACTTCGTCCTTTTCTCGTTCCAGGGGCTCGACAGCATCGCCGATCACACCGAGCGTCTGCAGGCTCTGCGCGAGATCAGGCGTGTGCTGCGCGAGGAAGGCTGGCTCGCCTTCTCGTCGGACAACCTGGCGTTCCTGCGGGAGTTGCTGACCGTCCGGTCGCTAGTGCGTGGGCTCCTTTCCGCTGGCCTCGGGTCCACCGGAAAAAGGCGCCCGTCGCTGCGTCGACTGGCTCGGCACCTGGGCCATGGCCTGCGCAGGCGTCGACTCAACTCGGAGATCCTGACCAGCCGAGCCCCGTTCGGCAGACATGTCTACCTTCGCCCACCGTACGAGCTGTCGCCCGACGGGTTCGCGCGTGAAGCCTCACTGATCGAGATCGACGGATACGCCATCGAGCCCGCCGCCCAGGTCAGCCAGCTCGAGTCGGTCGGGTATGACGACGTTCGGCTCTTCACGTGGACCGGGAAGGAGGCCCATCTCGGCGACCGAGAGCTTCTCCGCTCCCAGTGGGTCTACTACCTCTGCCGCAAACGCGGCGACGGGGACGTTCGCTCAGGGAACTCAGGCGAAACCGCATGATCGAGGATACGTACGCGTTCTTCCAGCGCCCCGACGTCGTCGCCGAATACGCTTCGTTCTCGTTCCTCTTACCGCCGGAGGAGGAGATCTTCGCCCGGTATCGCTCGTGGATCGAGGGCGGCAGGGTTCTGGATGTCGGTGTGGGAGCGGGCCGAACGACGACACGGCTCGCTTCGCTGGCGTCCCGTTACGTGGGGACGGACGTGTCCGCCGCCATGATCGAGACGTGTCGAGGTCGCTTTCCCAACAATGACGCCGTCACCTTCGAGGTGTTCGATGCCCGCGACATGCGGTCGCTGGAGTCCGACTACTTCGACTTCGTCCTCTTCAGCTTCAACGGTCTGGACCTTGTCGGTGAGCATGAGGACCGCCTCTCCGCCCTCGCCGAGATGCGGCGGGTCTGCCGGAAGGGTGGGATTGTCTGCTTCTCCAGCGAGAACCTTCACTTCGCCGAGCAGCGAATGTCGCTGGGCAACGCGCTGCGGCGGTCGCTGAGTGCCACCCGGGGACAACCACTGAGGCGGCGCGTCAGACAGGTCAGGAACGCACTCGAGAATGCCCGCATGTGGCGGCGGCTGAACCCCGAGCCCGAGGCGCTCGCCCGGATGGAGCACGCGCTCATCGTCGAAGAGCGTCCGCGCCATGAGCTCTCGCCCGAATTCTTCGCCGCGCCCCAGGAGCGAATCCGGGTGCGGAGATACTTCATTCGACCATCCGCGCAACAGCGCCAGCTAGCCCAGGCCGGGTTCGTCGATATCCAGATCTTCGACCAGGACGGCCACGAGGTCACCGGGCGGGCCGACACCGGCCTCGACCACGCTTGGTGGCTCTACTACGTCGCCCGAAAGGCTGAGCGCGATCATGGTGAACCGCCAGCCCGCGAAACACCTGAGCAGGAACGAGATCGAGCCTACCGCAGTTCGCCATGATCCGCTGGTCTCCCGATCCTTCCGCCCTGGGGTTGCTCGATCGTTACGGCGGGCCCTTCAGTACATCCGGGTTCCGCGCTGCCTGGACTGAGGCGTACACGGAGGACATCGACACCAGCTGGGGCGGCCGACTGGCGGACGGAACGCAGGCAGCCATCGCGCTCATGAAATTCGACGATGTCGCCGAGTCCTTCCCCCTCAACTATGGCGGGGTCGTCGCAACCCGGCCGTTGAAGGTGCAGGAGCTGCGTGCATTCCTCGACACGGCGCGGCGTTCGGCGGGCTGTCGATGGATCGTAGCGCGCTGCACTCCGATCGGCCCGCCGGAACATCTTTGTCACTTCGGCTCACCGATTGGCGGCTGGGCTGATGTGCTGCGGATCGCGAGGGGCGCGGACATGGAAGCGACGTTCGCTTACAAGGCGCGACGGGCGATTCGCACGGCCCGGTCCGCCGGCGCGCGCACCATGGTGTCGCGAGATCCCGAAGCCTTCCTGACTCTCTACGACCTCGCATCCCAGCAATACATTTACCGATATCCCGCGGCGATCATCCGCTCGCTGGCGCGGCGTCGGCTCGCCTGGTTCCACCAGGTCGAGTTGGACGGTAGATGCGTCGCTGCAATCATGGTGCTTCGCTCGCCGACCCACTGGATGGCCTGGCTGGCGGCGCAGGGCGCGGAAGGCAGGGCGATCAGCGCGAACTATCTCGCACTGTTCGACGTGATCCGAGCGGCATCGGAGGATGGGATACCGGCGATCAATCTCGGCATCAGCACCGGGATGCCGGGAGTGGCCCACTTCAAGCGGAACTTCGGCGCGATCCCCGTCCCCGTCACTCAGGACCGGATCGGGTCGCCAGCCGGAGCCACGATCGATCTCGCAAACCGGCTGACGCGAAACCTATCACAGCGCTGGCGGCGGGTGTCCCGACGGGCGTCGCGACGCTTGGGAGGCTGATGGGCGCGGGAGCGACGGGGAGAGGCCACCCGAGCGTCAGCTCTCAGCGATCAGATGACGGCGCGATCCGGTGAATGACGATTCTGCCTGGGACGTCGACACTTCGCGCCGATGGTTTTACCGCGGATGCCCATCCCCTCACCCCACCGCCCGCTCGACCTCCATCGGCACCTGGGCGACGCCGCTCGCGGCCGCCGGAAGAAGCACGGTGAAGGTTGTCCCGTCCGGACCGCTCTCGACCAGCACGTCGCCGCCATGCTCGCGCGCGATCCGCCTGCAGATGGGCAGCCCCAGCCCGGTACCTTCGTCGCGGGCTTTGGTGGTGAAGAAGGGATCGAAGATGCGGGAGTGGAGACCGGGTGGGATCGGCGGTCCGTCGTTGTAGAAGTGGATGGCGAGCCAGTCGGGCCCACCGTTGCCGCCGGGCCGCCGCTCGGCGCTGATCCGCAGCGTCGACCCGCTATCGCGCAGGGCCTGCTCCGCGTTCACCAGCAGGTTGACGAACACCTGCCGGAGCTGGTGCGCATCTCCGACCACCGAGGGCAGCCCCGGCTCCAGCGACAGCTTCGGCAGCACACCTGCCTGCCGCAGCTGGCGGTCACGCAGTTCCAGGGTGCTGGCCAGGACCTCCCCGACGTCGACGTCGAGCCGCTCCGGCGCCTGCCGCCGCACGAACGCGAGCAGGTCCGCCACGATCCGGTTGCACCGACGGACCTCGGAGATGATGCCCTGTAGCGCGTGCATCCGGTCCGGGTCCGTCTCCTGCTCGAGCAGGAGCTGCGCCCATCCCGACACCCCGCCCAGCGGATTGCTCAGGTCGTGCGCGACCCCGCTGACGAGCAGCCCGAGCGTGGCGAGCTTGTCGCGCTCCATCAGGTGCTCGTCCATCGCCCGGCGTTCATCCGAGAGCTGCTTGATGCGCAGGTGGGCCGCGACCCTCGCCCGAAGCTCAGCGCCCAGGAAGGGCTTGGTGATGTAGTCGTTGGCGCCGGCGTCGAACGCGGCCGCGATGCTGGCGGCGTCCGCCCGTGCCGTAACCATGAGGACGGGCAAGGTCAGATGGTCCCGTCGCGCCCTTACCCGACGACACACCTCCAGACCCGTCATCTCCGGAAGCATCCAGTCCAGCAGGACGATGTCCGGCGACGGTAGCTCCTCGAGCCGCTGCAGCGCCGACGGACCATCACGCAGCACCGTGACGTCGTAACCGGCGTTGTCGAGCAGCACCTCGAGCATCCCCGCCGCCGCCTCGTCGTCTTCGACGAGCAGCACGGCGGGCCGACGGTTCGACACCTCGATCGGTTCGTGGGACAGGCTGGCGGTCATAGCTCCAGTCCGGCTGAACGAATACGGTCCTGCAGGGCGGACGCTTCCAGGCTGAGCAGGTCCACGATCGGCTGCTCCGGTAGAGAGCGCCGCTCTACCGTGAAAATCCGGAGCACGCGGGCGGAGTGGTATAGCCGATCGGCGATCCGCGGGAGGTCGATCAACCCCGCGAAACCACTCTCCCGCAGGCGTACAGTGTTCCCGTCACGCTGCCGCAGGAGAAGGTCGAGCCCCATCATTCGAGGCTTCTCCGGATAGTCGATGAAGACCCCGCCCTCCGGCAGCCCGAGCATCTCCGCGAGCCGCTCCTCGAGCAGGCCCCGGAGGTCGGGCCGCGTATAGAACCAGTCCGCGATGGGCGTCTCGCGCAGCACATCGCCCTGCACTTCGACGGCCCGCTTCGGCAGGCGCCGGTTGCGGAGGGCGGGGATCCAGCGAGTCCGGACCCTCTCGGCGGCGGGGTGGTTCGATCGCACCGCCCGATCCTCGGCCAATGCGAGCAGCCCCTCGTCGGTGCGTCCGATCAGCTCGCGTGGCTCGATCAGCCCCGCAGTCACGCACTCCCGCACCATCCGCTTGTAGACCGCCGTCGCCGCCCTGACACCATGGTGCCAGTAGACGTTGCGGAACATCTGGTACTTCGAGAACAGCAGCGACTCGAGCGCCGACAGCCCGTTCTCGTGGATTCCCACCTCGAGGCGGCCCGTCTCCGGGTCCCGCAGGAGCGCGAGGGAATGGACCAGACGGTCGACGTCGACCATCCCGTACGGCACGCCGCAGAACATCGCGTCCCGGTTCAGATACTCGATCTTGTCGAGATCGAGGCTCCCCGCGACCAGCCCCTGCAGCGGCGACGCCCCTGTGCCGCGGACCATCTGCTCGATACGGACTGCGGCGTCCGGCGCAATCGCGGCCAGAACCTCCGCCAACTCCGGCTCGTGGAGGAAGCGGACGGTCAGCGCCTCGTGGTGCTCCGCGACGTCCTCCGGCCCGAGCTCCTCCAGCGCGTGGGAGTAGGGGTAGTGCCCGACATCGTGGAGCAACCCCGCGTACGGTACGAGCTGGCAATCCAACTCATCGACGTCACGGAGCTCCCCGCGCTCCCCCAGGAGCTGGAGCGTCTTCCGCGCGAGATGATAGACGCCCAGGGCGTGGTCGAAGCGGGTATGCGTAGCTCCCGGGTAGACGAGGTACGCATGACCGAGCTGGCGGATGTATCGGAGACGCTGGAAGACCGGCGTATCGATGATCCGCACCGCCGCCGCGTCCAGGCGGATCGCGCTCCACAGCGGATCGCGCACCACCTCGAGGTCGTCGGCGGCGGATGGTATCCACGGATGACGAGATGCAGTGATTAGATCACCTCACCGCTGAGAATGTCAAGGGAAAGGAATCCAAGTCGTTCTCGGCCGCGCCGTTCGGTCGATCCGAACACGGCCACGAACCCGGTGAGGCAGATTAGGCCGAGCAAGTCGGAAGGAAAAGGGGCAGCAGCCGTTTACGCTGTCTTTGGCGCCTTGACCGCCCCGTTCGCGTCATCCCCGAACACACGTCGCGACCCCTCCCAGCACTCCGGCCTCGACCGACGCCCGAACCAAGAAGCCGCCGACCCCACAGGAGCCGGCGGCTTCGATCGATTCAACGGGACGAAACGCGGCGAACCGCGTCCCGGCGAGCACTCAGATCACCGGTCCCGCGGCGCGCACCTCCTCGCCCACGGTATCCGCGAACTTCTCGAAGTTCTTGCGGAACATCGCGGCGAGCTTGGCAGCCTGCTCGTCGTAGGCGGCGGGGTCGGCCCATGTGCCCCGCGGCTGGAGCACCTCGGGCGGCACGTCCGGCACGCTGACCGGAATCTCGAGACCGAAGACGGGGTCCTTCGTCCTGCCCACGCTCTCCAGCTCGCCCGCCAGCGCCGCGCGCACCATCGCCCGCGTGTAAGCAAGCTTCATCCTCTCTCCGACCCCGTAGGGCCCGCCGCTCCAGCCGGTGTTGACCAGCCAGACCCGTGCGCCCTCCCTCGCGATCCTGTCGCGCAGCATGTTCGCGTACACCGACGGCTGCAGCGTCAGGAAAGGCGCCCCGAAACAGGTCGAGAAGGTCGCTTTCGGCTCGGTCACCCCCCGCTCGGTTCCCGCCACCTTCGCGGTGTACCCGGACAGAAAGTGGAACATCGCCTGCTCCGGTGAGAGCCGCGAGATCGGCGGCAGCACCCCGTACGCGTCCGCCGTCAGGAACACGATGTTCCGCGGTGGGCCGGCCATGCCACTCTCGACGTAGTTGGGGATGAAGGACAGCGGGTAGGACGCTCGGGTGTTCTCGGTGATGCGGTCGGAGTCCAGGTCGATGGTGCGATCCTCGCCCACCACCACGTTCTCCAGCACCGTCCCGAACCGTTTCGTGGTCGCGTAGATCTGCGGCTCACCCTCGGGGGACAGACGGATGACCTTCGCGTAGCAACCGCCCTCGATGTTGAACACCCCGGCGTCGCTCCAGGCGTGCTCGTCGTCGCCGATCAGCGCCCGCTCGGGATCGGCCGACAGCGTCGTCTTGCCCGTGCCCGACAGTCCGAAGAACAGCGCGGTGTCTCCCGCCGGCCCGACGTTGGCGGAGCAGTGCATCGACAACACACCCTGCAGCGGCAGCAGGTAGTTCATGGTCGAGAAGATCGACTTCTTGATCTCGCCCGCGTACCGCGTCCCGCCGATCAGCACTTCGCGGCGGCCGAAGTTCAGGATGATGAACGTCTCCGTGCGGGTCCCGTGCACCGCCGGGTCGGCCTTGAACTCAGGGGCGTGGATGATGGTGAAGTCCGGACGCATGTTCCGCAGCTCGCCCGGATCGGGACGGCGGAACATGTTGTAGGCGAACAGATTATGCCACGCGCTGGAGGTGACCAGCCGCACCCCGATCCGGTACTGCGGGTCCGCTCCCGCCCACATGTCGCGGATGTACAGGTCGCGCTCGTCGAGGTAGTCCACCACTTCCCGCCGCAGCCGGTCGTAGCGTGCCTCCTCGAGCGCTACGTTCACATCGCCCCACCACACGTTCCCCTCCGACGACGGCTCGCGGACGACGTACCGGTCGTTCGGTGAACGCCCGGTGTGAGGCGCCGTCACCGCGTTGAACGGGCCCTCGTCAACCAACTGGCCCTCGCGATTGCGGACCGCCTCTTCCACCAGCGCCGCGGGAGGCAGGTTCCAGTACTGGGTGCGCCGCGTGCGGATGTCCTGCTCGGCGATGCCGTATTCACTGCTGAGGCCACGCGTCGTGGCCGACGTTACATCGGTTGTGGAGGCCATTCAGACTACCCTCGGGTCGTACCTTTACAGGGGGTGGCAAAAATCACCGGGTGAGCTCCCAGGCGAGATGCTCCAACTCCGGCTCGATCAACTTCTCCCAGGCCAGACGGACCGCGGCCGGAGAGCCCGGCATGCAGACGACAACAGTTCCCCGGTACACGCCGGCCGTCGCGCGGGAGAGCATCGCGGCTGCCCCCACCTGCTCCCAACTCAGCATGCGAAACAGTTCGCCGAACCCTGGCATGGTCTTCTCCAGGCGCCCGGCGAGGACATCGAACGTGTTGTCGCGAGCGGAGATCCCCGTTCCTCCGTTGAAGAGGATCACCCGCGCGCCAGTGGACACCATCGCGTCGAGAACCTCTGCGATCGCCTCCGGGTCGTCCCGGACGATCCGGTACCCGAGAACCGCGTGGCCGGCGGCCTCGACGCCGTGTCGAAGGTACCGGCCGTTCTCGTCCGTCTCAAGGGTACGGGTGTCACTGACCGTTACGATAGCGACACCGGCTGGACGCCCGGCCGCGCGCCGCCGGTGGTCCCCGGCACTGTCACCGGTCATCGAAAGTCTCGTCGGCTGAGGGCGCTCACTCCACCGCGCTTGGCGAGGCGGCCGAGGCGGAGCCGCATCTCCGTCTTCCACCGATGGGCTGGACGATGGAAATGACGACATCGACCGCCCAGCACGTCACTCGCATCCCGTGGTCCGGGACAGCGGCAACGACCGTCGGCCGTGCGAAACGTGTTCCGTTCCCGCGCCTTCCGATGTACGATTCGCCGGACGGCGCCCTCGATCTGCGACCGCGCGGCACACGCCACACCGGTCGTCGGCCTGATCATAGCCCCCGTCGACATGATTGACCAGACCGAGGGCGGACCTATAGTGGACGGTAACTCTTGTCGGGAGGCGAGATGACGAACGATGTGGCGGCTGCGGCTTCGGTCGAGCGGGTACCTGCCCGTAGGTCCCCATTCGCGCTGGCGTCCGGAGTCGCGGCGCCGGTAGCGGCCTTCCTCGCAACGATGGCAGGCCTGGGGACCCGGGTCGGACTCTGGCACTACACGACCGGTTTCCTGGTGCTTCGCTGGGCGTTGTACGGCGCGGCCGCCGTCCTGCTCCTCTCCGTCTTCGCGATGTACCGGACCCGCCCCGGGACGGCGCGGCGCGGCTTCATCGTCGCCCTCGGGGCTTTCGTGCTGGCCGTGATCACGTTGGCGATCCCCTGGCGTGCGAGCCGGGCCGGCGCCGATGCGCCTCCGATCCACGACATCACGACCGACACGGACAACCCGCCGTCCTTCATCGCAATCGCTCCGCTACGTGCCGACGCCCCGAACCCGATCGCGTACGAGGGCGAAGACGTCGCGCGACTGCAGCGCGCCGCGTACCCGGACATACGCCCGGCGATCCTGGACATGTCGCGGGATCTCGCCTACCAGCACGCGCTCGAAACAGCGGAACGGATGGGCTGGTCCATCGTCGCCGCCGATCCGGTCGCGGGTCAGATCGAGGCCACCGATCGCACCTTCTGGTTCGGCTTCCGCGAGGACGTGGTGATCCGGCTGACGCCGGTCAACAATCGGACAGTCGTCGACGTCCGCTCGAAGTCCCGCGACCGGAGCAGCGATATGGGCAGCAACGCCAGGCGCGTGCGGGAATACCTCGCCGCCCTCAGTGGCGGCTGACCGGCGTTCGTACCAGCCGGATGTGCCTGATCCTGTTCGCCAACGACGCTCATCCGGAGTACCGGCTGGTCCTCGCGGCGAACCGAGACGAGTTCCATGACCGCCCGACGGCGGCGGCCGGCCCCTGGGCGGACCACCCGGACATCATCGGCGGGCGGGATCTGCTCGCTGGTGGAACATGGCTCGCCGTGACCCCGGCGGGCCGCTGGGGGGCCGTCACCAACTACCGTGACGCGGTCCGGCCGCGTACCGGCGTCACCTCCCGTGGCCGCCTCATCGTCGATTTTCTCACCGGCTCGCTGAGCCCGACCGAATATGCGGAGTCCCTTCGACCTCGTCTGGACGAATTCGACGGGTTCAACCTCCTGGTCGGGGACAGCGACCAAGTCGTCTATCTGACGAACCGGCCGGATGGCAGGCATGGCCCGGGCGACCCAGCGACCGACGTCCCCGACGGCCACGTGGAGACCGTACCGCCAGGAGTTCACGGTCTGAGCAACCACCTGCTCGATACCCCCTGGCCCAAGGTCGACCGCGGGCGCCGCGAACTGGAGGCCCTGCTCCGCCGCGACACTCCCCCGTCGCCGGACGAGCTGATCAGCCTACTGCTCGACCGCACCTACGCCGCCGACCATCAACTCCCCAGCACCGGTGTGCCGCTCGAGCTGGAGCGTGCCCTATCGGCGCGTTTCATCGTCACTCCCGAGTTCGGGACGCGATCTTCGACGGCGGTGCTGATCGGACGGGACGGGAGGGTAGTGCTGGCGGAGCGGAGGTATGACGCGACGGGCGAGGCGGTGGGAGAAGACCGCTGGGAGTCGAACCAGCCGACCTGACGGCAGCACGCCCCCTTACAACCCATCACCGGAGCAGGACCGCCGCCGCGCTGGTCGCGACGAGAGCGGCTGATTCGCCCCGGGGCGGACCCTTCTCCTATCGAATGAGTTTCCCCAGCCGCTCCCAGCGCACGCCCGTCAGCACGCGCAGCGGCCGGTCCACTTCCGGATCGATCGAGTAGTAGATGAAGAGCGCCTTGCCGCGGATCACGTCCCTCGGGATGAAGCCCATGAACCGCGAGTCCAGAGACTCGTCACGGTTGTCGCCCAGCAGGAGGTAGTGGTCCGGTGGAACGATCAGCGGGCCCCAGTTGTCGCGGGTCGGCCGGTAGGTCGTGGGGTCGACGGTCGATGGAAGCGCGCCGAGATGCCACTGGTACCCCTCGTCGCCGAAGCGCTCCATCGGGCGGTCGGGGGTGTAGTTCGGCTCGACGTACGGTTCGTCGAGGGGTTTGCCGTTCCGGTAGACGACCCGATCGATCATCTGAATGGTGTCGCCCGGCTCTCCGATGACCCGCTTGACCACGTCGATGACGGGGTCGTTGTAGGTAGGGCGAAAGACGACGACATCGCCATGGCGCGGGTCCCGGAACGCGGGCACGCGCAGGTCCGTGAAGGGGATGTGAGCCCCGTAGATGGCGTTGTTCGCCATCAGGTAGTCCCCGATCTTCAGCGTGTCCTCCATGCTCCCCGAGGGGATGGTGAAGGCCTGGATCAGGAAGGTCCGGATGACGAAGAAGAGGAGGATGGCGATGCCGAACGACTTGATCCACTCGAAGATGTCGTTGCCGCCCTCGGCCTCGCGGGATTGACCCGCGGATCGGCCGCCGCCGGTTCGTGTCCTCCTGGCGCCACCGCGCCTGGCCATGGAACCACTCAACTCGAATGTCTCCAGGTAGTGACGGACGGATCGCTGACGACCCGGAAAAACAGAGGGCCCCGCAGCCGGGTCGGACCGGCGAGGGCCCGGCAAACACTACCCGGTTGGAGGTCGCGAAGTTTCGCTGAAGGTACCTCCGGCCCGCCGGTGACGCCACGGGCGAGAGGGCTGCCGGAGTCCGTGGGCAACGCGCCGGGGTGGCGACGGCATCCAATTGAAGGGTGGAACGGGTCCTCCGTGCGCTTGGAGCGCCGCGCGAGAGCAAGCGAACCCTCGCCCGCACCTGTATAGACAGGAAGGGGCTGGCGAGGCGCGGTGCGGCAGGAACAAGCGGATCGTGGCACCGCTATCATACTCGGTGGCGCGGGGGGGGTTCGCACCCCGTCGCATCGCCGTTCCTCGCCGGTTCACCGGAAGCGCTTCGTCGGCCGTCGCCCGGTCGGGCGACATCCCACGGACATCGATCCTCTTCGCGACATGCCGAACCAATCGCGTCCGCGCTACCCATCCGCCGCCAGCCGGAGTGGGTTCACGCTCATCGAGATCATGGTGGTGATCGCGGTGCTGGCGATCCTGGCGGCGCTCGTGGCGCCGAACATCTTCGGGCACCTCGGCACCGCGCGCGACGTGGCCGCCCGCTCTCAGATGGAGATGCTGGGCGCCGCGCTCGATGCCTACCGGCTGGACAACGGACGGTACCCAACCACCGCGCAGGGCTTGGAGGCGCTGCGGACCGCGCCCACCATCGAGCCCGCCGCGCGAAACTGGCGCGGACCCTATCTACGGCGTGAGGTCCCGCTCGACCCGTGGGACGCTCCGTACGTCTACATCAGCCCCGGCGAGTTCAATCCCAACGGCTACGACCTCCTCTCGTACGGCGCTGACGGCCAGCCCGGCGGCGAAGGGGAGGACGCCGACATCCGGGCCTGGGAGTAGTCCGCGTGCCGACCTTCACCTACCGGGCGGTCGACCCCCGCGGCAACCGAAGCCGGGGTCGGATCACCGCCGCCAGCGAGGACGCCGTCGCCCGCGACCTGGAGGCTCGCGGGCTGATGGCTCTCGAGGTGAAGGAGTCGGCGCGCGCGCGTGAGATCCGTTTCGACCCGCGTGGCAGTCGGCGGAAGGCGGTGCTGGACTTCACCTGGGGGATGGCGGCGCTGCTGCCGGCCGGGATGCCGATCGGACGGGCGCTCGCGGTGGCCGCGAGCACGTCGCCGGAGTCGATCCGGCCCGCCCTGGCGCGGGTCCGGGAGCGGGTCGAGCGCGGTGAGGACGTCGCCCGGGCGCTGGCTGGGGAGCCGGGTATCTTCGACCCGCTCTACATCGGGGTCGTGCAGGCGGGGGAGAAGGGCGGCGCGCTGGGGTCGGCGTTCGAGCGCCTCGCCACCCATCTCGACCGGGAGGAGCGGCTGCGCGGGAAGCTCCTGTCCATGTCGATCTACCCCGCGGCGCTGGCGCTGGTCGGCCTCGCGGCGGTGCTGGTGCTGGTGCTGTTCGTCCTCCCCCGTTTCGCGGACCTGCTGACCGGGACCGGCGCGCCACTCCCGGCGATGACCGCGACGGTGCTGGGGATCGCTACCGCCGTCCGCGACGGCTGGATGGTCATCGCCGCGCTGGCGGTGGGCGTCGTCGCGACGCTGGTGTGGATGCGGACCACCCCGACCGGCCGCGCGATCTGGGCACGCGCCTTTGCCGCCGCCCCCATCATCGGGCGACCACGGCGCGACGTCCTGGCAGCGCGCTTCGCGCGGATGGTCGGCGAGTTGACCATGGGCGGCGCGCCCCTCCTCTCGGCCCTGCGGGTGACCCGTGACTGCGTCGACGACCCGCTCGCCCAGAGCGTCGTCGACCAGATCTGGACCCGTGTCCGCGAGGGCTCGTCGCTCAACCACGCCATCGCGCAACATCCTCTCTTTCCCTCCGAACTCATCCAGCTTGTGTCGTTGGGCGAGGAGGCCGGGCGGCTCTCGGAGTTCCTCCTCAAGTCGGCTGACCTGCTCGAGCGCCGGACGGAACGAACGCTGGAGCGGCTGGTCGCCCTGGTCGAGCCGGTGATGATCATCGCCTTCGGCGGGATGATCGCGGTGGTCGCGCTGTCGCTGCTCCAGGCGATCTACGGGGTGAATGTGGGGGCACTGTAGTGGAGACGGCACTGACTCGCATGAATCGCTCTTGCACCGCCGTGCTGGAACGCCGCGACGGGTTCACGCTCATGGAGGTGATCGTAACCCTCGTGGTGCTTGCGATCGCGGCAGCGGCGGCGATCCCGGCGTTCCTTGGTGCCACACGCATCGAGGAGATGGACCGCGCCGTGGGTGCGTTCGAGGCCGTCTTTCGCGTGGCGCGGGATTCGGCGGTGCTGACCGCGCGGCCGGTCCTCGTCACAGTCGATTCGGCGACCGGCGCGGTGTGGATGGAAACCGCGCGGGCGACGTCCGGCGGCACGAATATCGGTGGCGACATGGGCGGCACGTTCGGGAGGCTGGGTGGGGCAACCGTCTCCGCACTCGGCCGGCGCATCGAGCTCAGCCTGCCTCCGGGTCTCGAGGTGATGACCACCCGGGCGCGGGCCGCCTTCCGCTTCTGGCCGACAGGCGCCGTCGACGCCGATTCGCTGGCGCTGAGGGACGCGACCGGGCAGGTTCGCCTGATCGTCCTCGACCGTTGGAGTGGCCATGTCGTGCAGCCCTGACCGGCGGGAAGGGGGCTTCCTCCTGCTCGAGGTGATCGTCGCACTGGCGATCATCGGGCTCGTGGCTGTCGCGCTCCTGGGAGCGACGTCGGCGCAGGTGAACGCGGCCGCCCGATCGTCGAGGATGATGGTCGCGGGTGCGCTCGCGCAGGACCGGCTGGCGTGGTTGCGCATCCTCGACGCCGACGACCTCGAGGACCCGCCGGCCTCTCTCCTCGCCGGCACCTTTCCCGCTCCCTTCGAGGAGTTCTCCTGGACGAGTCAGGTGACGCCAACGGACAACGAAACCGATCTCTATGCTGTACGGGTGGAGGTTACGGGTCGTGGTGAGCGCTTCGTCCTCGAGACCCTCGTCCACCGTTCGAGTGCCGTAGTGACGACTGACGCTGGCGGGGGTGGCGGCGGAGGTGGAGGCGGTACCGGCGGTGGCCGGGGCGAGGGTGGCGCTCGGGGCGGGGGCGGAGGGCCTCCTGCCGGCGGCGGCCCGGGTGGAGGGGGTCCCCCGTTCGGCGGTGGGGGGCCTGGCGGGTTTGGGCCGCCTCCTGGAGCCACACCGGGTCCCGCGCAGGGAGCGCCATGACCCGCCTGGATCCCGGGCCATCCGCGCTCGATCGGCGGCTCAATAGGCGGAGCCATCTTTCGTCGAGACGGTCTCGGGCTGGAGGGTTGGGTGTGGTGGCAGAGAGCCGGACCCGCCTGACGATGAACATGCCGTCGTGCCGGGCGTGCGCCGCTCGTCTGCCGGCCGGTCAGAGCATGATGCGCGCTTTCAACCGGAGCGTGAAATGGATCCGCTCTGGCGCTGGGGGCGCTGGTCGGGGCGGCCGCGCGGGCTTCACCCTCATCGAGACCCTCGTCGCGCTTGCTGTCGGAGGCGTTGTGCTGCTGACCGGATTCACCGCGCTGGCGACCGTCCGTGAGCGGTCCCGTCACGCCGTCGAGGCGTCCACCGAGGTGCTCGAGGGTGCAATGGCGCGCGCGACCATCATCGACTGGATCGCCGGCGCGCTACCCCAGTCGCAGGAGCTGTCCGCGTCGTTCGGGGGACTCGACGCGGCCGAATACGGTCTGCCGACCGACGAGCTGGTCTTCCCCACGCGCGCCAGCATCCAGTACGACGCACCGACCACCGCTGTCCGGCTGTTCGTCGATCTGGACCCGGAGACACCGGAGCGGGGCCTGGTGGCAGAGCTTCGCTACGCCCTCGACGACCAGCCGACGCGCCTCGAACTGGTGCCCAACGTGACCGGAATGAGCATTCGCTATCTGCCAGACGTTCCGGGCGAGGTGGAGTGGACCGACAGTTGGATCGGACAGCCGGGTCTCCCGCGCGCGGTCGAGCTGAGGCTTGAGTCCGCGGTCATGGATTCGCTCCCTCCGCTGCTGCGGTTGCCGATGCTCATCCCCCTGGCGACCCCGAGGTGACCATCCAATGAGAACGTCCCCTTATCGGGTCCCGGCAATGCGCGCGGCGAAGAAGCGCGGACCGTTCGTCCGATCGGCGAATGGGCCAGCTCGCCCACGGGCGGGAGGTCCGTCGGCCGGGAAGCCTGCTTCGAGTCCATCGACTACGGGGCGATTCGTGCACGCCCCCGCATCGGTCCCGGCCAGGTCTGTAGGTGGTCCCGCGAGAGTCATCGATGTCGTGCTGGGGCAGTCCCGGTGTCGGCCGGGGACGTCGCCGGCGGACTCTGTCGCCCCGGCCAGGCGCGTGGGCGGCAGGGGTCGACTCCGACCAGGCGGTCCCGCAGCGGAAGGCGGCTTCGCCCTGATCGCGGTGCTCTGGCTGCTCGTGGCGCTCAGCGCGATCGGCGTTCAGGCGGCGATGGAGACCCGCACGGAGAGGCTGGCCGCGGCCAACCTTCTGGATCGCACCCGGTCGCGCGAAATCGCGCTGGCAGGCGCCGAGTACGCCCGCTCCCGCCTCACCGCCGCGATGCTCGACCGAGCGGACGAGCTGCGCGCGGAGGCCGCCAGCCGCCAGCGCCAGACGCGTGGCGGCGGAGCTCGCAGCCGCACCCTGAGCGTGGACGCACTATTCAGCCGTTCCAGCCCAGCGGACGATCCCTGGCGCGCGCCGTACGAGTTGGTCGAGCCGGAGCAGCGTTTCGGAGACGCGGTCTTCACTCTCGAGGTTCGCGATGCCGAGGCGGCGCTCAACCTGAACGGCGCCGACGCCGAAATGCTGTTGAACTTCTTCTCGCAGGGGCTCGGGCTCGACTACGCGCTGTCGGACCGGCTGGCGCAGGCGATTCTCGACTGGACCGACGCCGACGACCTGCCGAGGGTCGGTGGAGCGGAGCGGGATGACTACATCAAGGCCGGGGCGCCGGTGCTCCCACCGAACCGCCCTTTCGGCCACATCGATGAGTTGAGGTACGTCGCGGGCATGACTCCGGAGATCTTCGAGGCGGCCGCACCGTACCTGACGCTGAACAGCTCAGGTCAGGTGAACGTGAACGCCGCCCCCGCGCCCGTACTGCTGGCGCTGCCCGGGATGACCCCGCCCATCGTCGAAGAGATCGAGCGGTTGCGTGACTCCGGCGTCTATCCGGTCAGCAGCCAGCAACTCCTCGGGATGCTGTCACCCGCCGCGCGCGGGCAACTGACGGCGATCGGCCGGCGT
This sequence comes from uncultured Gemmatimonas sp., assembly GCA_964544905.1. GTDB lineage: Bacteria > Gemmatimonadota > Gemmatimonadetes > Longimicrobiales > Longimicrobiaceae > WHSP01. The sequence goes on along the minus strand of CAZJEH010000003.1, from coordinate 27,730 downwards.
CTAACCGGCCGGATGGGCTTCCGCACCGACCAGGTCGAGATCATTTCGCGGGGAAGGGTCGAGGGAAGCGGCGTCGAGTCGACGGTTCGCATCGTGGTGGCGAGGGCGACGGATGGCGCGACCGTAGTGATGCGGGATATCGACTGATGGGCATGGCGCGTATCGATGTCGCCATCTCGGCCGCAGGGCTGACGGCGATCGCGCCAGGGGCGCGCGATCCGCTCACCATCTCCTGCGCGATCGGCACGACCGGCGAAGACGTTCCGCAACGACTGCTCCAGGGGTTCGGTCTTCTCGAGCAGGCCGTGCGTGATGCCCTCGGGGTGGCGGAGGAGGGTTCGGGCCCGGCGTTCGCCGTCCGCCTGGCGCTCCTTCCTTCCCTGTGCGAGGCGAGGATCGTCGAACTGCCACCGGTCGGCCCCGCGGAGACGGACGCACTGCTCCGCCGGAACGCCACGCGCTACTTTCTGGCTGGTGGGCGCGATCTGGTCGTCGGCGGCTCGCGCTTCCCCGGCAGCGACGACGGGTCGGGGCCGGTCCTGGTTGCCGCCGCTCCGTCCGACCTGCTGGAGGCGGCGCGGGCGGCGGTCGAGAGTCGGGGCTGGACGCTCGAATCGGTCACGCCCGCGCACGCCGCGTGGCTCGCAGTGCTGGAACAACGCCTGCGGCTCGCTGGCGACGGCCAACCGGAGGCCGGATCCGGTCCAGTCCGACTGCTGATCGCCGATGAAGGGGGGACGGCTCATCTGGTGCGCTACGAAGGTCGGTCGCTTGGCCGGCTCCGACGGGTGCCGCTGGAGGATCTCGATTCCCTCGTCGAGACGGCCGGATCCGTCCCGGGGCGGGCCTTGCTCGCGGTCGGTGACCAGTCTTCGTCCCTGACCGTCGCCGAGCGCCTGCGGGAACGCGGGTGGGTCGTCGACAGGCAGAGCTATCGCTCCGCCGAGGAGGCCGCGGCCGGCGGCATCGACGGCGCGCGCATCGAGCTGGTCCCGGGGTTCATCGCCGCGCGGCGTGCGCGATACGATCGGAGGCTTGCTGCGCGACTGCTCACGGCCGCGGTGCTCCTCGTCGTGGCGGCAGGCGCGCTCAACCTGTGGTTCGTCTCCCGGGACCTGCGTCAGGTCCAGCGAGAGCGTGAGCAGCTGCGGGAGGCGGTCAGACCGGTCGCTGCCACCCGCGACTCGCTCGACGCAATGCGCTTCAGGCTCGAGGACCTCCGCGCGCTCGAGAATCGGGCGCGACCGTTGACCATCCCTCTCGCGGAGCTGTCGCTGCTGCTGCCGGCGGAGAGCCACCTCCTCGCGCTGCGGGTGGCGGGGGACACCGCGGTCATCGAGGCCGCGGGTGACCGGGCCGGTACCGCCCTGGCCGCGCTGCGCGAAGCGAGGACGCTGCGAGACGTTCGGCTGGAGGGCTCCATCGTTCGTGAGCTGGAAGGCGGAACTACCGCGCGGGAGCGATTCACCCTGAGCGCGATTCTCGACGCAACGGGCTCCTCGAATCCGGCCCATCTCGCGTCGAGAAGCCCCCAGGAGGGTGATCGATGAGCATGGCGCGTCTGAGGGCTGCGCTCGATGGCCTGTCGCCGCGGGACAGGCGCGCGCTCGGGCTCGGCGCGCTGCTAGTCGGACCCGCTCTCCTCTGGGTCCTGGCCGTCCGCCCGTACTTCGGTGCGCTCGGGGACATGCGTGACCGGCTCGCCTCCGAGCAGGCGCTACTCCAGCGCGAGAAGGCGTTGCTGATCGAGGCGCCGGGCTACGGCGACATGATGAAGTCCGCGTCCGTAGCGGTCCATGCATGGGAGGACCGGTTGCTCGACTCGTCCAACCGCGCGCTCGCGGAAGCCGAGCTGACGACCCTCCTCGAACGCGCCGCCCGGCGTAACCGTGTGCTCCTCCAGGAAGCGGCCACCGCTGGGCTGCCCCGGGGCGAGCCGATCCCGGAGGGCCTCGCCCCCGTCCGGATGAGCGTCTCGGGGGAGAGCGACTTCGAGGGCGTGCTGGGCTTCCTGGGCGCGCTCGAGCGCGAGGACGTGCTGCTCAGGATCGTCGGCCTGTCGATGGACCGTCAGACGGTGGCGAGATCGGTGGATGTTCCCGCCAGCCCTGCGCGGGCAGCCGCCATGCCCCAGCCCGGCACTCTGACGTTCACGATCATCGTCGAGGGCTACACGAGGTCCGAGTCGCAGGAAACGGGATGAGATGATCGATCGATTCACGCGTTCGGGAGGTGTCCAATGAGAGTGCCCGCAAGTCCCGCGGTAATGGTGGGATCCGCTGCGGTCGGCGCCGCGGTCGTCCTGCTCGGAATGGTGGTGGGGCGGTCGGTCCTCAGCTCGCCGTCGTCCGAACCGGCTGTTTCCACTGCAATGACGTCGCTCGAGGCGCCCGTCGAGCCGGAGGTGCGGAAAAGTGTCGAACTCGATCCGGCTTTCCTGCGCGAGGTGGTGAACGCCGCACCCTTCGACCCTGCGCGGACCCCGCCCGCTGAGCGATACCGGATGCCCGGCGAGCAACTGTCCTTCGTCGACATGCCCGTCGTGCAGCGAGAACCCGAGCCGGCGCCGGCTTTCCAGCTGCTCGGGACAGCCGCCTCCGCCGACGGGGGGGTCGCCATCATCCGGCTCGAGTCGGGAACGCCGCAGTTCGTCTCGGCGGGCCAGACGGTCAACGGCTACCGCGTCGCGTCCATCGATGCCGGGCGGGTGCTGATGACGAATGGCGAGCGAACGATCAGCCTGGCGGTGGCGTCGGCCAGTCCCACGCCACAGCGCCCGCAGCAGAACGGGCGGAACAACCGCCGGGGGACCGAAGAGGAAGTGCGGCGGCCGGCAAATGCCCCGCGGGTTCCGATGACCATCAACGCCGCGGCCCTCGCCGAGCAGATGCAGCGTATCCAGAATCTGCCCCCCGAGCAGCGGGCCGCGGCGATGCAGCAGTTTCAGAACCGGATCCAGCAGGGGACGATGATATCGGAAGTCCAGGTCGATGGCGACCGCGTGCGGATGTTCGGCGTTCAGGTCGACGGTAACGGCGGGGCGACGGTAGTGCAGGAGAGGGTCGTCGCGCCTCAGGGCCCCAGAGCTACGCCGCCGCGCCAGTGACGACACGAACTCGCCTCCTCGTTGCCCTACGGATCTCGCGCCGGGGCCGGGTGAACTCGACTGGGCGGAGCGCCATGCGCGCCTGGGCGGCAGGCCTACTGATCTCCGTCGTTGGGGCGGTAGTACCGGTTGCCGACCCGGCCCACGCCCAGGTGCCCGGCCCGCCCGTGGCGCTCGATTTCCAGGACGTCGACCTCGCCTACGTCCTGTCGGCGCTCGCCCAGATGGCGGGGATGAACCTGATCTATCACGACCTGCCGCCGAAACCCGTCACGCTCCGCACGGCCCAGCCTGTACCGCGGGCGAACCTCCCTGAGCTGATCCGCTCGCTGGCGACGGCGAACGGGGTCGCCGTCATCGAGGAAGGCGGCTTCGTCCGGCTTATCGGCACCGGTGCCACGGGCGAGCCGGACAATCGACAGCTCTTCATCTACCGGCTCCGGCACGTCCGCGCTACGAACCTCAGCAACACGCTGCAGGCACTGTTCGGTGGAACGCTCGCCCAGACCTCTGGCTCTACCCTGCCGCCGACGTTGTCGCAGCAGCTGCAGACCCTCCAGGCAGGGCCCCAGGCAATCCAGGCGCCGCAGGTAGTATTCACCGCTCCGCAGGGCGGTCTTCAGGGGAATGTGCTGATCGTTCCCGACGAGGTCACCAATTCGCTGCTCATCCGGGCCAGTCCCTCGGACTGGGCGATCCTGCAGCAGGCGATCCAGGCGCTCGACCTGCGTCCGCTGCAGGTGGTCATCGAGGTCCTGATCGTGGAGGTGCGCCGGTCGAAGGATCTGGACGTGGGGCTTTCCTATCGCGCGGAGCGGACGACGTCCGGCGGCGAAGTCGTCATCGACCTGCCCGAACGCGCGAACACCCCGGATGATGCGCTCGCGGTCAGCACGGTCCGCTTCGGCAGCGTCGACATCCAGGCGACGTTGACCGCCCTCGCCTCGACGGGTGACGTGCGCATCCTTTCGCGGCCGGTGATCCTCGCCCAGAACAACCAGCAGGCGCGGATCCTGGTCGGCTCGGAGCAGCCGTTCATCCAACTGTCCCAGATCCTGCCTACCGACCCGACCGGCTCCCGGGCGGAAGTCGTCCAGTACCGCGACGTGGGGACGGTTCTGTCCATCCTCCCGACGATCAACGAGGATGGGTACGTCAACCTCGCGGTCGTGCAGGAGGTGAGCAGCGCGACGGCGGAGACCCAGTTTGGCGCACCGGTGATCAGCACCCGCGAGGCCGAGACGCAGCTCCTCGCCCGCAACGGTCAGACAGTCGTGCTCGGCGGACTCGTCGACCAGCAGGTCACCCGCGTCCGCCAGGGAATCCCGTTGCTGAAGGACATTCCCATCCTCGGGTACCTCTTCGGCTCGACGAGGGAGGAGAGCGGCAATAGTGAGCTGTTCCTCTTCCTGACGCCCTACATCGTCGCGACCGATGCGGACGCGGACCTGCTGCGGCAGCGGATCGAAAGCGAGCGCGACCTCCTGGCCCCGTATCTCCCGGTCGAGCCATTCTCGCCGCCTGTCGATCCGGCGGCTCCGGCGCCCCAACCGCAACAGCCGCCGGCGCCCGAGCCGGTTCCACCTCCGGCCAACCCGTGAGCACCGCGGCCCTCGACAGCCTCGAACCCTTCTCGCCCGCCCTGACGGGGGAGTACCTCGAGCACAACGGCGTCCTGCCACTCGGCATCGAGGACGGCCGGCTGCGGGTCGCCACCTGGCTCGATGAAGTCGATCCGCAGGTGCTGGACGACCTGCGCATCCTCGCTGCCGCACCGATCGAGCTGGTGAACCTTCCGGAGCCCGAGGTCCGCGCGGCCATCCGCCGGGTGTACGCGCCGGACGCCCTCACAGCGGAAGGCCTCATCGCCAACCTTGCGGATGAGCCAATCCGCGCCGATCCGGACACTGACGCCGCCCTCGACGACCTCGTCGCGCTGGCCCATGAGGCTCCGGTCGTCAAGCTGGTGAACCTGCTCCTGCTGGAAGCGCTCGAGGCACGAGCATCGGACGTTCACCTGGAAGCCTACCAGGGTGGGCTGAGAGTACGATACCGGATCGATGGGGTGCTCCAGGACGCCGCGGCACCGCCGCACCGGTTGGCGGCGGCGGTCGTCAGCCGCCTGAAGATCATGGCCGAGCTGGACATCGCCGAGCGGCGCATCCCCCAGGACGGGCGCATCCGGCTGCGCATGAAGGACCGCCAGGTGGACGTCCGCGTCTCGACGCTTCCGACGCTGCACGGGGAGAGCGTAGTGCTCCGGCTGCTGGACAAGGAGCAGGGGCGGATCGGTCTCGAGGAGCTGGGGATGGCGCCCGATACGCTGCGGCTGCTGTCGGAGGTCATCTCGCGGCCGCACGGCATCGTCCTATCGACGGGGCCGACGGGGTCGGGCAAGACGACCACGCTGTACGCGATCGTCGACCGCATCCGCACCGGGCGCGAGAAGATCGTCACGGTCGAGGACCCGGTCGAGTACGAGCTGGCAGGTGTGCCCCAGGTACCGGTAAACCCTAAGGTCGGGCTGACCTTCGCGAGCGCATTGCGCGCGATCCTGCGGCAGGATCCCGACGTGATGCTGATCGGAGAGATCCGCGATCGTGACACGGCGGAGATCGCGACGCACGCCGCGCTCACCGGTCACCTCGTGCTCTCCACGCTGCACACCAACGATGCGGCCACGGCGTTGACTCGGCTGGTCGACCTGGGGATCGAGCGGTATCTGGTGGCGAGTACGGTGGAGGCGGTGCTTGCGCAACGACTCGTCCGCCGAGTCTGCGGGGCCTGCGCGGCACCCTACGAGCCGGGTACGGAGGAGCGTCTGGCGCTCGGTGTTCCCGAGGGGACGCCGCTCCGCGCGTGGAGGGGGCAGGGCTGCTCCGCCTGCCGCGGTACAGGATACCTCGGCCGTACCGGTATCTACGAGCTGCTCGTGATGAATGACGAGCTCCGCGCGGCGCTCGACCACGACGCCAGCGCGGGACACCTCACCCGCCTCGCTCGCGAACGCGGCATGCGACTCCTGGTCGAAGACGGCCTCAGGGTCATCGTTGCCGGTCTCACGACCCCGGAAGAGGTCCTGCGGGTCGCTCGCTACTGACGCCCCGGTTCTCACTGTCGGTCCTCGTCGTCCGAACTCCGGATCAGTAGACCGCGGGCTCGCGCCGAATAGTCCATCGTTCAGCACGGCATCCCGAATCCCATGCCGGCGTGGCTTCGCCGCTTCGCGCGATCCCTCCTTCTGTTACATTCATTCGTCCCTGGGACGTGCCGACGGACCCTCACCCGCTGGACTTCGCCTTCTTGGATATGCAGAGCGCCTCAGTCCAGATTCCGCCGAACGGGCGACTCTGCCTGGTCCTGCTGACCGGAATCGGCGACGTCGTCCACGGCCTTCCGCTGGTCAACGCGATCAGGGCGCAACGACCGGACGTGGAGATCTGGTGGGTCGCCGAACCCGCACCGGCCGAGGTCCTCCAGCACCACCCAGCCGTCGACAGCGTCGTCGTCTATCGAAAGAACGATGGACTCAGAGCGCTCGCTCACCTGCGACGCGAGTTGCGAGCGGGCGGGCGCTTCGACGTCGCCATCAACGCGCAACGCTACTTCAAGAGCATATTCCCGACGCTCTTCGCCGGCGCCCCGATCCGGCTAGGCCTCGCCCGCGATAAGACCCGGGACGGGGTGTCGCTCGTCAACACCCATCACCTCCCGGACGGGCCCTGGCGTCACACCCAGGATATCTTTCTCGACTTCCTTCCTCTGCTGGGCCTACCAAGACCCCTGTCGCCCGCGTGGAACATCACCCTTTCGGAAGACGAGGAGCGAGCCGCGGAGCGGTACTTCGCGAGCTCCACCCGGGCGCGCGTCGGGGTGGTACTTGCGACCGCCAACCATCGCAAGGACTGGCCGGCGGAGCGGTACATTCCGGTTGTCGAGAGCCTCGCGGACGAGCTGCGGTTCGACGTCTTCCTGCTGGGCGGCCCGGGCGATCGAGAACGGAGAGCAGCCGAACTCGTAACGTCGCAGGCTCGGACACGCCCGCGCGATGCCCTGTCGACGTCGGTTCGTGAGTTGATCTGGAAGATCAGGGGGATGGACCTGCTCGTGAGCCCCGACACCGGGCCCGTCCACATCGCGCGGGCGATGGGGATCCCGGTCGTCGGCCTGTACGGGCACACCAATCCGGCCCGCGTGGGGCCCTACGCGACCGATACCACGATCCTGGTCGACCGCTACACCGAGGCGGGCAAGGCACCGGACCCGTCCGGTTACGAGCCGCGCGATGGGCGGATGGAGTCGATCACGGTCGAGGAGGTCCTCGAGAAGGTTCGCTGGGCGGCCCGGCAGGTGGAGGCACGGCGATCGGGGGGCTCGTCAGATGGGACGGCAGCGGTTTCAGGCTGAAGGGAGTCGCGATCGCCCTGCTGCACCGCATCTCCACGCCCTCGCCCCTTTCTACGTTCCTTACTCTACCGGCCCGATCCGACTTCGGGGTCGGCGGCATTCCTCTCAGACGGCACCAGAGCCAATTGGCAGGAACCGCCTGCGGCGCGATGGACCGGAACCCGGCCTCGGGGCCACATCGAAGGAGGAGAGGAATTGCAGAGGAAGAAGAATATTGGCCAAGGCAGACGGCAGTGGCCGCGACGGATTGGGGAGGTTCAGAACGGATTGGGGAGGTTCAGCTGGCCCCTATGTATCGTCAGCCTTCCGCGAGTGCCAGCAACGCTCGTATCGCGATCGCGAATGCGGTCAGCGGAATCGACTCCGCCTCCCGCAGTTCATCCACCAGCTCGCGATAGTGCCTCCATTCGTCGGCGCGGCGGTCGCGGAAGATCCCGATCGCCTCTTCGATCGACGCACCCTGCGCCTCCGTTATCGCTCGAACATGCCGTGTTATCCCTCGATGCGCCCGGTGGATATCTGCATCGAGCGTCTCGATGAGCCGCTTCTCCCACGGGTCGAGGCGTGACAGGCCGCGAAGGGCGTACTGCACCCACGTCACGGAGAACTCTTCCGCGACCGCGTAGTAGCTCCGCGCCGTCTCCACGGGATCGTCGTCGCCTTCGCGCGCGATGCGCAGGATGTCCAGCAGCTCCGGGAGGAAGCGGAGCGTTATCAGCTGCTCCGCGAACGGGCCCTCGATCCCGATCTGCCGCAACTCCTCGATCCGCTCCAGGAACAGCTGTCGGTCCTCCCCCGCGACGAGCTGTGCGAAATCGTCGCGGAGGCCGGCCAGTCCACTACGCAGGTCGTCGATCACCAGCTCGACCGGTGCGTCCGGATCGACGTTGGCGAGGGTCCATCGCGTGGTCCGCTCGAGGACTCGCGCCATCCCGGCGTACCAGCGGTAGACGGTCTCCGAGGGGTACCTGCCCTCGAGGCCCTCGAGGTGGCGCAGAACCTCGCCGGCCCCGGCGATCTCCTCGGCGATGAACCAGGCGGCGATCACGCGGTCGTGCGCGCGGCCGGTGTCCCGGACCAACCGGTACAGGAACGAGGCGCCCATCAGATCGACCATCTCGTTGACGATCTGGGTCGCCACGATCTCCCGGCGCAGGGGGTGCGCGCGTAGCACATCCCACCCTACGCGATCGACCGCCGCCGGGGGGAAGTAGGCGGCCAGGAAGTGCTCCGTCGCGCGATCGTCCGGCAGCGCGCTGTCGAGCAGGTGGCGCTTGGCCTGAAGCTTGGCGTAGGCGAGCAGGAGACAGAGCGTCGGTCGGGTGAGCCCCTGACCCCGCTCCTCGCGCTCCTGGAGCTCGTCCAGGTCGGGAATCCCGACGGCGCGCCGGTCAAGCATTCGGGCGCGCTCGAATGCGAGGACGAGTCCGGAGAAGTCGCCGATCGCCTGCCGGCTCCGCAGCTCGTCCAGCGAGACGGCCAGCGACTGCCGGACGTTGTCGCGGAGGACCAGTCTCGTAACGTCCCCCTTCACCTCCTCGAGCAACGCGTTCCGCTCGTCGAACGTCATCGAACCCGAGCGAACGAGTGGCTCCAGGAGAACCTTCAGATTCACCTCGTGGTCCGAAAGGTCGACCCCGCCGGAATTGTCGAGCGCATCGGTGTTGATCCGGCCGCCCCGCAGGGCGAAGGTGATCCGCGCGCGCTGGGTCAGGCCGAGGTTGCCGCCCTCTCCGATTACCTTGCAGCGCAGTTCGTGCGCGTCGATGCGAACATTATCGTTGCTGCTATCACCTACCTCGGCGTGAGTCTCCTCCGCGTCCTTCACGTAGGTGCCGATTCCGCCATTCCAGAGCAGCTCGACCGGCGCGCGGAGGACCGCCCGAACGAGCGACTCGCCGTCCAGTGCAGTCACGCTGTCGTCGAGCCCCAGCGCCCGGCGAGCCTCGGGCGTGATCGGCACCTCCTTCGACACCCGTGACACGATCATCGCGCCCGGTGACAGCTTCGCGCGATCGTAGTCCTCCCAGCTGCTCCGGCCCATCCGGAAGAGCCGCTCCCGCTCGGCGTACGACGTCTCCGGGTCCGGGTCCGGGTCGATGAACACGTTCCGGTGGTCGAAGGCGGCGATGAGCCTGATCTGGCGCGAGAGGAGCATCCCGTTGCCGAACACGTCACCGCTCATGTCACCGATACCCGCGACCGTGAACGGCTCCGCCTGAATATCCTTGCCCAGTTCCCGGAAGTGGCGCTTCACGCACTCCCACGCGCCACGCGCGGTGATCCCCTCCTTCTTGTGGTCGTAGCCGTGCGATCCTCCGGACGCGAACGCGTCCCCCAGCCAGAACCCGTACTCGGCGGCGACGGCGTTGGCGACGTCAGACAGGTGCGCAGTTCCCTTGTCGGCGGCGACGACGAGGTACGGATCGTCGCCGTCCCACCGGACCACGCCGGGTGGCGGAACGACCTTTCCATCGACAATGTTGTCAGTAACATCCAACAGGCCGCGGATGAGGGTCCGGTACTGCTCCGCGGCCTCCTCGGCCATCTTCTCGCGCTCGGTGTGCAGCCGTTTGGTGATGAACCCGCCCTTCGAACCGGCCGGCACGATCACGGCGTTCTTCACCATCTGCGTCTGCACCAGGCCGAGGACTTCCGCGCGGAAGTCGTCGGGCCGATCCGACCACCGGATGCCGCCGCGCGAAACCGGCGAGCTGCGCAGGTGAATCCCCTCCATGTTGGCCGAGAGGACGTAGACCTCGTAGAGGAGCCCGCTCCGGCGCAGCTCCTCGACCTCCGCTGAGCGGATCTTCACGGAGATGTAGGGAGCGCCGCCGCTCTGCGTGTGTGGATCGGCGCCACCGGTACGGTAGTAGTTGGTCCTCGTGGTCGCCTCGACGAGCGTGAAGAGCCGGCGTATGGCCCGGTCGTCGGCGAGGGTCGTGACCCGATCGAGCGCGGCCATGAACCGCGAGCGCAGCTCGGCCAGGTCGGCCTCGACACTGGGGGCGGGTCGGTCGGAGCTCCCAACCGGCTCATGTCGAAGGCGGAAGAGCTCGACCAGCATCCGGGCCAGGTCCGGGTGCCGCGCCAGCGCCCGCGCGGAGGCGAACCTGGTGGGAATCATCCCCGCCTGGAACGCGAAGTAGCCGTATGTGCGGATGATATCGACCTCGCGCCAGCGGAGCCCGGCGCGGAGTACCAGCGCGTTGAAAGGGTCGTCGCTGGTACGCCGGTCGCGGATGGCGAGCAGTGCCTCGGCCAGTATCTGCGCCCGCTCGTCCGGCACCGGCTCACCATCCGCCGCCTGGACGGCGAACGAATAGATCATCATCTCCGGCAGTCGCCGGCCGGAAAGGACGAACGGGGTCACTTCAATGACGCGCAGCCCCGCGTTGTCGAGGAGCGGCATGAAGTCGGACAGCACGAGCCGGCCGCCGATCAGGTAGAGCTTGAGCGCCGTGACCCCGCGGAACTCCTCGGCCCGGCCTCGCCCCCGTGGCTTCCGCAGCGCGACGGAGACCCGGCCGCCGCTGCTCCGCAGGCGCTCCAGCTCCTCCACGTCCTCGACCGCGACCTCCGGCAGCGTGGCCGCCCGGTACTCTTCGCTGAATGAGGCGCCGTAGAGGTCGCCCAATCGCTCGCCCTCGGCGTGCCCGAATCGCTCGACCAGCTCATCGGTGAGCACGTCTTCCCACGAGCGGATAATCTGACGGACCAGGTCCGCGAGTTCCTCCGCCGTCACCGCGTCGGCCACCTCCCTCGGAGATGATACGTAGAAGTGCAGTCGGGCCTGGTCGCCCGTGCTCATCGCGAGGTGGTAGTTGAGAATGGGGCCCGCAAAACGGCGCGTGAGCACCTCCTGGATGCGGTTCCTCGCCTCACCGCTGTACTTGCCGCGTGGCAGCATCACCGTCACGCGCACGCCTCGCTGCAGCGCGTCCCGGCGAATGGTCACCTGTACTTCGTCGGAGAAGAGCAGGCTCAGCCCGGCCTGGACTTCCGCATCCAGCTCTTCCGTCGATGCCTGGAAGAGATCCTCCTTGGGCATCGAGTTGAAGATGGTGATGATCTCCTTGTAGTCGTGGGATCCGGGCATCGCGCCCGAGTGGTCGAGGATCGTCTCGAGCTTCCGTCGCAGGATGGGGATGCGCTCGGCGCTCTCGGCGTAGGCCTTTGATGTGAAGAGGCCGAGGAAACGGAACTCGCCGATGACCTCCCCGGTCTCGGCGAGCTGCTTGACCCCGATGTAGTCCATCCGCGACCGCCGATGGACGGTCGATTCAGCGTTCGTCTTGGTGATGATGAGCAACGGGCCCTCGACGACTCGGGCGCGCAGCTCGTCGGGCACCTCCGAGATCGGAATCCCCTGAGCCCAGCTGGAGGTCCCTTCCTTCCGCAGGATTCCCAGGCCGCTCCCCGGCGTGACGCGCAGCAGAACGGTGCCGTTCTCCACGACCGTCTCGTACTCGCGGTAGCCCAGGAACACGAAGTTCTCCTGCTTCAGCCAGCGCAGGAAGTCCTGGATTTCCCGCAGCTCCTCGGCTCGCTCCGGCTGCTGCCTCCGGTACTCCTCCAGCACCTGGACGGTGCGATCGACGGCGGCCAGCATCGCGCGGAAATCGTCGGTCGCCGCCACCACGTCCTGCAGACGCTCCTCGACCTCACGCCGCAGGGCTTCGCGGCGCTCGGGCTCCGGAATCGGCGGGATCTCGCAGTGGACGATGGCCCGCGCGTTCTCCGGATCCGGCTGGAGGATGCGGGCGATCCCTCCGTCGGCCCTTCGCTCGACCCCCACCAGAGGATACACGTAGTGGAGGATGGGAAGGTCGCGCGAGTTCAGGTACTCGCGGATCGTGTCGACGATGAACGGTCGATCGCGCAGCTCGGCCCGAAGGACCGTGACGGGCGCGGACCAGCCCTCGGTCTCGGGCTCGACCACTTCAACCGTGGCCCCCGTGTCCGAAGCCCGCTCGAGGAGGTCGAACGCGCCGCGGGTCAGTCCGGCGAGGTCTTCGATGGAACGCTCCGCCAGGAGCTGTCTCGGTGCCCGGCCGAGGAACTCGCGAGCGAAGTCGCACAGCAGGTCGCCCCTTGCTGGATCGGTTTCCCGCAGATGGTCGCAGAGGCGGTCGATGATCCCCGTGCGCAGGGCTGGAAACGGCTGCTGCGATTGGTCGACGCTCGTGCTCATCCTCGGGGCGGCAGCGTGCGGGCAGGAAGGAGTTGGCTACCGGGAGTCTGCAACATGGGGGCCCCGAACTGCCGGGCGCGAAGTTGGGCGCTCGGGGCACGAGGGACCGGCCGCGCGTCGTGCGCGGCATCGACCGATCGGTCAGGTCCTGTCGGGCATCGGGCGTTCCATTCACCAAGTGCACCTTGGCCACCGATGTGGCCGAACGACGATGGTTTCCCCCATCGCCGATTCCAGGACCCTGTTTCGATCGGCGGTCGCGTCCGCCAGGAGGCATCCCCGCAGGAGCCGTCATGGATCCGAGCAGTCACGCCTGTAGCCGCAGTTCGGGCAGACGATCTTGCACGAGGCGATGTATCGCATGATCGAGCCGCAGATCTCACAGATGATCGGCCGCGCGGGATCGTAGCTCGGATCGAAGTCCACTCGATCCGGCGTCGGATCCGAAACCGGAACATCCGTATCGGCAGTCGGAGAATCCGGCTCGGAGCTCAATTTCTCCCTCGTCGGTCGTCCTTCCATGTTCCGTCGCTCTCTCGCGACGGTACTGCGATCGGAACGAAGGTTGCGTTGGAATCGCTCGCGCACAACGACCATGTGCTCCCGCGCCAACGGGTCCGCCGAGCCATCGCGTGGAACATTTTCAGCCGGCGACTCCGGAAGTCGCTGGATGGCAGCGCTTTGCTTCTTTTTCGGGTTTCATGCGGTTTATCCACAATTTGGTGAGTTATCCCCGCATTTCCTGGCAGTTTTCCACACCTCGCCCGTTGGCACCTACCAGAAACGACCCTGCAGGGCATCGATCCCGTCCCGCGACACCAGCCGGTCCTCCTCCTCACCCGTGATCAGGACGGATGGAAACGAGCGGAGAACGATCGAGATCACGGTCGGAAGGTACGGCGCGGCTATCCACCATGCTCGCCGTTCCGCGAGCCATTGACGGCGAGTGGAGACGATCTCCGCCTCTATGTCCCAGGTCAGCTCGTCGCTAGGGGGCGCGTGGAGCAGGATGCCCAGCTCGTTGCGCGGGCCCCGGACTCCCTGTTCGATGGTAGGTGTGGGAAACGCGTCGGGCGACGGTGTATCTCGCTCGTCGATCATCCTCCCCGCGCCCGCTCGACGATACTGATCATCGGATCGAACTGCTCAACTTCCTCCCGCTCGCCACTGTCCCACAGGATCGTGGCATAGAGTGACCATCCCTCGACCACGGTGCCGAGTCGACCATCCTCCCGGCGCACGATGTCACCGGAACGGAAATAGTGGTTGGATTCGAGCTGCCCACTCACGAATTGCCTGAAGTCGTTGCTTGGATCGCCTGGTCCGTCGTGACCATTCGGGACGAGGACAGCCGCTGGACACAATCTTAGCTGAACCGCCGAGGCGTAGCCGTCAAGGTTACGCGGTGCACGCTTCCGCCTGACTCAGTCCCGGGCACGTGCAACCACCTCCCGACCACCCCGCCCGCTCGCGGCCCGATGCCGTCCGCGGGAACGGCCACGCCGGATCGACGAGGCGCCGAGGATGCCGGCCGACTCTGCGGTCACTCGTGGTCCCTCGTCCAGCGACGACGTTCCGGAGCGCTGCCCCCGCCTCGATCCTCCATCGCCACGTATCACTTTGCCGTCGGCGAATGTCCGGCCGCGGTCCGGGCCCTGTCTCCGGTGACGCGGCTCCCCCCGGGGCGGCCCCAATCTAAGGAGGCTGCGCCCGCGGAGAAGGGTCGAACACCTCGCTGCCCTTCTCCCGCGAGTGGAGCGGACGTACATTGACCGTCCTCTCCGCCCCTCCTGTTGCCGGGAGGGAAGATCGACGCGGCACCAGATCCCTCGAGTTCACCGTTGCATCCGGAGAACGCGACCCGCACCGCGCCCAACCCCGGCGAAAGCGCCCCCGTCGGCGATGCCCCCTCGCGAAGGATGATCGACGCCTCTCCGCTCCCGACCTACCTGCTCGACCCCGACGGCCGGGTCCGGCTCTGGAACGCAGCGGCCGAGCGAATGTTCGGATGGTCCGAGGCGGAGGTCCTCGGCCGATACGATCCCACAGTCCCGGCAGCTGACCGGGCCGAGCTGGGCGCTTTGCTCGAGGAAAGCCGGACCCGAGGTCCGGTGGTGCATCGGAGGGCAGTGCGGCATGACCGCGACGATCGGCGGCTCGATATCCTCGTGTCGGCGGCAACCGTTCCGGGCGATGCCGGCGATGCCCCGGACACGATGGTCATCGCCATCGAGCGCCCGGGCGGCCAGCCGGGTGAGGACTCGCGCCGCGCTCTGCTCGAGAGTGAACGCATCGCCCGCTACGAGGCGGAAGCAGCTGAACGCAGGGCACGATTCCTCGCCGAGGCCGGCGCGCTCCTCGATGGGACGCTCGATTACACCGCCACGCTCAACAACCTCGCACAGCTCGCCGTCGACTGGATGGCGGACTACTGCCTCCTCGACGCGATCGAGGGCGACGAACTGGTCCGTGTCGCCCTCGCCTATTCCGAGCCCCGCCTCAGCCAGTACCTGAAGCGCGAAACCCGTCAGCCGCTCAACGACGACCCGGCCAGGCACCCTGTCCTGCACACCGTCCTCACCGGGGATCCGGTCCTCGTCGAGGATGCCAACGAAGAGGTACTCGCCGAGATCTCACACGATGCGGAGCATCTCGACCTGCTGCGTCGGATCGGCCTCAGGTCGTTCATCGTCGTCCCGCTGGGGGCCCGCGGAAAGATACTCGGCGCGATCACGCTGGCCTACGCGGGCTCCGGCCGCCGATATACGCCTCCCGACCTGCAGATGGCTGTGGAGCTGGGACGCCGCGCCGCCATGGCCGTGGAGGCGGCGCGCCTCTACCGGGAGAGCCGCCTCGCTGTCCAGGCCCGCGAACGGTTCCTGGCGGTGGTCTCCCACGATCTACGCAATTCCCTCGCTACGGTGCTTCTCAACGCGAGCGCGATGCTGGACGCGCCGGACGACGCCGTTATCGAACGATATCGGGACCCAATCCGCTGGATCAGTCGGTCAGCCGATCAGATGAACCGCCTGATCTCCGACCTGCTGGACCTCTCGTCGATCGAACAGGGTCGGCTGTCCGTGGAGCCGGCCGTTCAGCCGGTCGCGCCGCTGCTCCACGACGCCATGCACATGTACGAGCGGCTCGCCGCTGAGCGAGGGATCACGATCCGTGTGGAGGTCCTGACGCGGATCCCCTACGTGGCGGCGGACGGAGAGCGCCTGCAACAGGTGCTCGGCAACCTCATCGGAAACGCACTGAAGTTCTCGCCTCCGGGTTCCGAGATCGTGCTGCGTGCTACGTCGTCCGCGCCTGACGCAGTCTGCTTCGAGGTTGCCGATCAGGGGGTCGGGATCGAGCCGGAGCACCAGACGGCCATCTTCGATCCGTACTGGCGCGGGGAGAGCGGAACGAACCGGGGCGCCGGACTGGGCCTGGCGATCGCGAAGGGGATCATCGAGGCACACGGAGGCCGGATCTGGGTGATCTCCGCCCCTGGCAAGGGAACCACCTTCTGCTTCACCCTCCCGGGCATTGCCAGCCTGGGCGGGAAACAAGGCACCGATTGAACGGGACCGATGACGACGATTGCGACTACCATCGAACTACCGGCCGAGGGAAAGGAACTACTCGCCACTCTCGGGGAGCTGCACGGGCCGGATGGCTGGGAAGCCGTGCTGCCCACCGCGGATGCCCTCGTGTGCACAGTGGCGGTGAAGGTGGGAAAGCCCCTACTGGAGGCCGCGCCCCGACTCAGGGTTGTCGCCAACGCGGGGGTGGGCTACGACAATATCGACGTAGCGGCATGCCGGAAACGCGGGATCATTGTCACGAACACACCCGACGTCCTCACTGACGCGACCGCCGACATCGCGATGGCGCTCATCCTGTGTGCGGTTCGTGGGCTGAGCTTCCAGGAGGCTCGCCTCCGGTCGGGAAACTTCGGGGGATGGACTTTCTGGGATCACCTGAGCGGCGACATCTCCGGAGCGCGGCTGGGGATCTTCGGGATGGGGCGAATAGGCCAGGCCGTCGCGAGACGCGCCCTTCCGTTCGGGATGTCGGTTGTATATCACAACCGTCGGCGGATCCCCGAGGAGCTCGAGCGGGAGCTCGGCACAACCTGGGTGAGCTGGGACACGTTGCTCGAGGAAAGCGACATCATCTCGATCCACGCGCCGTACACCGCCGAAACCCACCACGCGTTCGACGCCGACGCTCTGCGGCGGATGAAGCCGGGAAGCTACCTGGTCAACACGGCGCGAGGAGCCCTGGTCGATGAGGCGGCGCTGGTCGAGGCACTCCGCGATGGGCCGCTGGCTGGGGCCGGACTGGACGTCTACGAACGCGAGCCCATCGTGCATCCGGGGCTGCTGGAGCTCGCGAACGTCACGCTGCTGCCACACGTCGGGTCAGCGACCCGGGCGACGCGGAAGGCGATGGCGATGCTGGCCGTTCGGAATGCGGCGGCGGTGTTGCGCGGTGAGCCGGCGCTGACGCCGGTGGTGTAGAGCGAGCTTCGCGGGGTGTCTTCCAGATGATGCAGGAGATCGGCGCACGATGGTTCCCGTCTGGCCTGCGAGAGTAGGGGCGGACCCACAAGAACGCCGAGCCAGTTCGGCGAACATGGCTGTGTAAACCCTCCTTCGCCCGCTATACCCGTGCGAGGAAGGTGTTCCGTCGTCCCGGCGAAGGCCGGGACCCATCAGCCAGCTCGTGCACGAAAGCATCGGTCTCACCGCCTCCGGATGCGCGAGGGGGAAACCCCTGGACGTCGAGACGCGGGTACTTGCCAAGCCTCCGTCCTTAGCGAGACCGATACCTGGCCCCGGTCACCACAGCGCACTCCCCCTACAGGCTCAGCCTGTCCAGCTCCGCCTCCCCGTTGCCCTTCCGGGCCGTTTCGATGGGCACATCGCGGGAATGACTTCCCATGCGCCGCAGCCCGTACCCGATCGCCGCGAGCGCAAGCCCGCCCATCGCCAGGCCTGATGCGGGAACCGGCAACCTGTGCTCCCGAGCCCGGCCGCGGCCGAAGTGCTCCACGATCGCCCGGTTGAACTGCAGGAGATCCTGCGGCCCCCGGCTCGTGATCCAGTTGCCGTCCGTGACGACCGCCTTGTTGACCCACTCACCGCCGGCGTTGCGAACATCGTCCTTGATGCCAGGCCACGAGGCCAGCCGACGCCCCTCGACCAGCCCCGCCGAGATGAGAACCCACGGGCCGTGGCAGATCGCCGCGATGGGCTTCCCCGCGGCATCGAACCGCCGCACGAACTCGAGAACGCGGCGGCTCTGTCGTAGCAGGTCGGGATTCGTCAGCCCACCGGGGATGAAGAGGGCATCGTAGTGGGTCGGATCCGCGGTGAAGATGGTTCTATCCACCTTCACCTTCGCCCCGGGACTCAGGAAGTTCATCCCGCGGATCGAACCGGGTCGCAGGGAGATGACCTCTACCTCCGCGCCCTCCCGTCGCATTTTCCGAACCGGCCGCGTCAACTCGACCTGCTCGAACCCGTCGACCGCCAGTACCGCTACGCGAACGCCCGTCAGCCGCCCTTTCATCGTCGTCCTTCCGTGTCGAGGTTCCCGCTGCAGTCCAACGATGAACCCGGGTCGCAAGGACCGTGCTTCGACATCGCCGCGCCCGCTGCTCGCGCTACTATCCATCCGGCTCGAATCAATCCGTCGTTATCTGCAGCGGACCGGGGTCGTTGGCCACCGGATCCACGCTCTGGAGATACATGTGGATCGCGGTCAGGTCGGCGTCCGACATCTTCGCGAACAGCCCCACGGCATATGGGACCCCTGGCGGATCGGTCCGGCACGGAAGCGAGCGATGAACTGCTCGGTGGTCCAGCCGTAGATGTGCCCCGTTTCGGGGTCGGGAGTCAGGTTCGGCGGCACGAACGCAACGGGCGAATTTTCATCCGCCATCGGCGACCCTCCCGACAGGCGCGGCCCGGTGTAGGAGCCGTCGATGAGGCTGCGCGGCGAAGGACAGCCCGCGCAGTTGGCGACGCTGTTCACCAGGTACTCGCCGCGCGCGAGCGTCGGCTCGCTGGCGGGCGCGACTGCCGGCGGCGTTCCCTCCGGTCCACGCGGGCGGACGAGGGTCGCGATCACCGTCCGGCCGAGGAGGTTCGGCTCGATGTTCGAGACCTCGTTGCGCACGGCTGGCTGAGACCTGAGATACGACAGGATCGCCACGATGTCGGAGTCGGCCAAATTCTGGAACTCCATGAACGGGACCGCCACGCGCCCGTCCGGCCGCACGGCGTGGCGGAGCAAACGGGCCAGTTCCGGATCGGTGTAGCGCCCGATGCCGGTCTCCGGATCGGGGGTGATGTTCGGCGCGTAGATCGTCCCGACCGGCAGCTTCCAGCTGTAGCCGCCGGAAAGCGGCACCTCCGCGCCGCGGCCGACCGCTTCGATCGCCTCCGGCGGTGCGTGACATGCGCCGCAATGCGCGGGGCCGAAGACGAGATACCGCCCCTGCTCGATCACGGCCGCATCCGTCGACGCGTGCAGGTCGGGGTATGGTGCCTCGTATGTGCGGTCCCAGCGGACCTCGCCATACGCAGCCACCATCAACAGGAGCACCAGGACTAGTCCGGCAATTCGGCCGGTGATCTTCAGGATCCGTTTCATCGAGATAGCCTTCGCCACGGGAACGGAAACATCACGTCGGCGAGAAGCTATCGGGCGGATCGGCCGGGAGGATGGGTCGAGTGACCCGGGGGGGAACGGCCGGAAGACATCCATCCGGTCAGGCGGGGATCGACTGCCGCGGGAAGAGCGGAGTCGACTCGTCGATTCGGCAAGCGCGAGGCTGTGGCCGCCGAGTATGGGCGTTCCGTGCGCGCGTCCAGCGGTGCGGGAGTGCCTCGGGTTTCGATCCCGAGGAGTTTCCTTGTGAGCGACGGACGGCCTTTTACCCGGAGGCGGCGCTAACGGGCCTCGAACGTACCCGCGGCCTTAGCGGTCACCGCACACCGGGTCACGGCGCCCGGAAGATGACGGAGGGCTCAGCATTTTCTGGAGCGCAGCCGGCGGCGGCCGCACGGCCTGGCGGAAGAAGCGGACAGCGAACGAAGACGGACCCTGCGGCGTCACGACCCGACGTGAACCACGCACCTTCGTGTCGAACCTCGCGTTCGG
>CAZJEH010000003.1:0-7852 GCA_964544905.1 uncultured Gemmatimonas sp. | reverse complement strand
CTGCCACGTACCCAGCGCGAGCCGACCGTTCACGAAAGGAATGGACAGGGTTGTCGCCGTGAGCGCCGCCCGGATGTGGCTGGGCATGTCGTCTGGCCCCTCGAGGGTGTGCGTGAACTGGGGATCGCCCTCGGGCACGTGCCGACGCATCCATCTCTCAAGGTCCAGCCGCGCGGTGGGATCGGCGTTTTCCTGGATGACCAGACTCGCCGACGTATGCTGAATCATCACCGTGCATAGCCCATCGACCAGGCCGCTCTCGCTCACCACGGCCTGCACCTGCCCCGTGATCTCGTGGAGTCCGTTCCCTCGAGTGCGGACTTCGATGTGCCCGATCAGCTCTCCTCCAAGGGGCGGGGCCGCCCCGACGCACGGTCGCTTATGACGTTCTGCGCCGCGGGCGATCCGTCACGCCTCCGCCCGCTTCGCATACTCTCGAAACCTTACACACGGGTCCGGCCGTGACCGTCAACTCTCCGGCGCCAGTGCCCGGTCCAGTCTCTCCAGCAGCGGCACCTGCGACGGGTTCATCAGCCTCTCCGCCTCCTCCCGTCGGAACCACCCGCACCGGTCGACCTCCGGATGGGTGATGAACCTCCCGGATCCGCGCGGGAACTCGATCCGGGCCTGATTGCTCCTGATCGAAGACGGGTCCGCATCGCCCTCCCAGGCCCAGGCGTGGACGACCTTCCCCGACTTCTGCCGGACCGAGCCGAGATCCAGGAAGGGCTCCCGCGGGGTGATCCCCGTCTCCTCCCGGAACTCCCGGACGGCGGCCTGCAACGGCTCCTCCCCGGCTTCCACGAGCCCTTTGGGGATGGTCCACGCCCCTTCCTCCCTCCGTTTCCAGAACGGCCCGCCGGGATGCGCCAGGAAATACTCGAGCTGGTCACCGACGCGTCGGTAAAGAAGCATTCCCGCGCTGACGTTTGCCCGTCTCGCCATCGGTCCCCCAAACCTGGAGCAGCGCATTTCGCGACGCCGAGATCGACGGGCCACTGCGGCCAGCCGCCGCGCCGCTTGCCGGGCGCCGCCATTCGCCCGACTTTCAACGAGTCCCGCTCTCGAGACATCCGATATGACCCAGGCCTTCGAGTCGATCCACCGTCACGGGTTCATCCGCGTCGCGGTCTGCGTGCCAGCGGTCCGTGTCGGCAACCCCGCCTTCAACGCCGATCGCACCATCGCCCTCGCCCGACGGGCTGCGGAGGACGGCGCTTCGATCACCCTTTTCCCCGAGCTCGGCCTCTCCGCCTACACGAACGACGACCTGTTCCAGCAGGATGCGCTCCTCGACGCGGTGATTGCCGGCCTCGAGCGTATCCGCGACGAGAGCCGCTCGCTCAGTTCGGTCGTCCTGGTCGGCGCCCCTCTTCGTGCCGCGGGAAGGCTCTACAACTGCGCCGTGGTCATCCGGGCGGGAACGATCCTCGGGGTCGTCCCCAAGAGTTACCTCCCCAACTACCGCGAGTTCTACGAGGCGCGGCAATTCGCCTCCGGACGGGCCGGGACGCCAACCGAAATCCAGCTGCTGGGCGAGCGGGTTCCGTTCGGGCCCGATCTGCTGTTCGAAGCGGAAGATGTTCCCAACCTCGCGCTCTTCGTCGAGATCTGCGAGGACCTCTGGGCGCCCATCCCGCCGAGCACTTGGGGCGCTCTCGCGGGTGCGACAGTAATCGCCAACCTGTCCGCTAGCAACATCACCATCGGCAAGGCCGACTACCGCCACCGTCTCTGCGCCTCTCACTCGGCGCGTTGCGTGGCCGCCTATCTCTACTCGGGATCCGGGCCTGGAGAATCGACGACCGACCTCGCCTGGGACGGCCACGCTCTCATCTACGAAAACAACGATCTGCTCGCGGAATCCGAACGGTTCAGCCGCGAGGAGCAGGTGATAACGGCCGATGTCGACCTGGAACGTCTCATCCAGGATCGGGCCCGGCTCAACACCTTCACCGATTCGATCGTCGCCTTCGACACCGAGGTTCGGCGGATCCGCCGGGTCCCCTTCGCGCTGGGCAGCCCGGCCGAAACGGTGCGGCTCCGACGCGTTATCAACCGATTCCCCTACGTCCCGCACCAGACCGCCGATCTCGATGCCCGGTGCTACGAGGCGTACAACATCCAGGTGCAGGGCCTCGCGAAGCGGCTCGAGGCAACGGGGATTCAAAAGGTGGTCGTCGGTGTGTCGGGCGGGCTCGATTCGACGCAGGCGCTCATCGTCGCCACGCGGGTGATGGATCGCCTGGACCTGCCGCGGACGAACGTCCTCGCCTACAGCATGCCGGGATTCGCCACCGGGACAACCACGCGCGCCAACGCGAAACGGCTGATGGAGGCGATGGGCGTCACCGCCGGCGAGATCGACATCACCCCCAGCGCGATGCAGATGCTGCGGGACATCGGCCACCCGTACGCGGCTGGCGAGCCCGTCCACGATGTGACCTTCGAGAACGTGCAGGCCGGGGAGCGGACGTCGCATCTGTTCCGGCTCGCGAACATGCACGACGCACTGGTAGTGGGCACGGGCGACTTGAGCGAGCTGGCGCTCGGTTGGTCGACGTATGGCGTCGGGGACCAGATGTCCCACTACAACGTGAACGCGTCGATTCCCAAGACGCTGATCCAGCACCTCATCCGTTGGGTCGCGGACCGGGAGGAGTTCGGCGCTGAAGCGAGCCGCGTCCTGCGCTCCGTGCTGGAGACGGAGATCTCGCCGGAGCTGGTACCGCCGACCGAAAGCGAGAACGGACCCAAGCTGCAGAGCACCGAGGAGCTGATCGGCCCGTACGCGCTACACGACTTCTTCCTGTACTACATCACCCGGTTCGGATTCCGGCCGAGCAAGGTCGCGTTCCTGGCGCAGGCGGCCTGGGGCGACCGAGACCGGGGCGTCTGGCCTCCGCTGATCCCGGAGGACAAGCGCGTGGCGTATGACCGCGCCACGATCAAGCGCTGGCTCGAGGTGTTCCTCTACCGATTCTTCCAGACGAGCCAGTTCAAGCGGTCGGCGATGCCCAACGGGCCGAAGGTGGGGTCGGGCGGTTCGCTCTCGCCGCGTGGGGACTGGCGGGCACCCAGCGATTCGGAGGCCACGCTCTGGCTGGATGAGCTGCGGCGCAACGTGCCTTGAGGGGCGTCGAGCCGGGGTGGGTTCGGCTCCGTGTCAAGTGTAGTGAAGTCGGTCCAACCTGCGCTGTGTGCCAGGAAGGCCGCTCGCCCTCTGATATGCCAAATGCGGCTTAGGGACTACGAATCTTTGCTATCGAGCGATAACAGATATCCGGAAGCCTCCTGACCAGCTGATCATAGCGGCCCGCTGCTTTTGATATGGTTCGGCTCCCCGGCCAGCGGTCGACCGGACCATCGGGTCCGAGCGCGGCCCTACCCCGCCGGCTGCTGCTGCGTGAGGCAGTGCAGAGTCCCCAACCCCCACACCAGATCCACGCTGTGGATACCCACGACATCCCTCCCCGGGAACAGCTCCGCCAGGGTGTTCAAGGCCACGCGATCGTTCCGATCGTTGAACGTCGGCACCAGCACCACCCCGTTCGCGATGTAGAAGTTCGCGTAGCTGGCCGGTAGCCGCTCCCCGTCCATGAAGACGGGCGTCGGGAAGGGCAGGGTGACGATCCGCAGCCCGCCGGGGTGCGTCCGCGCCGCGTGTCTCAGGCGCTCGAGATTGTCGAGCGTACGTCGATGGTTCTCGTCGGCGGGATCCTCCTCGTGCGCGATGACGACCGTGTTCCGGTCGATGAAGCGCGCCAGGTCGTCGATGTGGCCGTGCGTGTCGTCACCGACGATTCCCTCGCCGAGCCAGATGGTGCGCTCCGCCCCCAGGTATTTCCGGAACACCGCCTCATAGTCCTCCCGCCCCATCTCCGGGTTGCGGACCTGGACATCGGACAGCAGCCACTCCTCGGTGACCATCACCGTGCCGGCGCCGTTCGTCTCGATCCCGCCGCCTTCCAGCACCAACGGGCTCCCGTCGTCCCTCGTCGCTTCGATCGACGGCTTGGCCGTGAGCCGAACGATCGCCGCTCCAACCTCCGCGTCCAGCGTGTGGTTCTCGTATTTCGCCCATCCGTTGAAGCGCCAGCGAACCCACGTCATCCCCTCCGGCCCGTACACCCCCGTCGGGCCCGTATCGCGGAGCCAGACCCGGTCGCTCGGGACGATGTGAAGCGTGCATCGACCGAGATCGACACCGTGCGCCGTGAGGGCGCGAACCGCTTCATCGCGCACCGGCTCATCGGAGCACAGGATGTTGACCGGCTCGTACCGGTGTAGCACCCGGACGATCTCCGCGTAGACCCACGGGATCGCCTCGAACTTGCCCGGCCAGTCCGGCTCGTGATGCGGCCAGCCCAGCCAGGTGGCGGCGTGCGGCTCCCACTCCGCCGGCCAGCGTATCCCGCCACCCATTACCCGATATATCGATTGAGGATGGGTCCGTACGCGTCGATCCACCGGTCGCGCAGGAACGGCCAGTTGCGGCGAGTATACTCGATCTGAGCCGGATCGCACTCGACGACGAGGACCGTCGGCTCCGTCCCCGCCTCGGCGATGACGCGCCCGAACGGATCGGAGACGAAGGAGTGCCCGAAGAACTCGATGCCGTCGGTCCCCGGCTCCGGCTCGAAACCCACACGGTTGGCAGCAGCAACATAGACGCCGTTGGCGATGGCGTGACTGCGCTGGATCGTGCGCCACGCGTCGGCCTGCGCGGCACCCCACTCGGCCTTCTCCGCCGGATGCCAGCCGATGGCGGTCGGATACAGCAGGACCTGCGCACCCATCAACGCGGTGATTCGCGCGGCCTCGGGATACCACTGATCCCAGCAGATGAGGACGCCGATGCGGCCGAACCGCGTATCGAAGACCCGGAACCCTCCGGTCTGATCGGCGCTTGCGCCGTGCTGATAGATCTCCCCCGGTGTGAAGTAGTACTTCTCGTAGTAGAGGGGGTCGTCGGGGATGTGCATCTTCCGGTAGATGCCCAGCAGGCTCCCGTCGGCGTCGATGACGGCTGCGGAGTTGTGATAGAGGCCGGGGCCGCGCTGCTCGAACATCGGCACGACGATGACGACCCCCAGCTCGGAGGCGAGTGAGCGCATCCTCTCGACGGTCGGACCCGGCATGGGCTCGGCGAGGTCGAAACGCTCGGCATCCGTCACCTTGCAGAAATAGGGCGCGTCGAAGAGCTCCTGCAAGCAGATGACCTGGGCGCCACGCCCGGCGGCCTCCCGGATCGCCTCGATATGCTCCCTGACGGTCGTCTCCTTGTCCGCCGCGACGGCGCGCTGGATCAGGCCGATCGTGAACTTCCCGCTCATTCGGTGCTCCTTCTGCTCAGTCCGGTTGCGCCGGGAGTAGAGTCTGGTGACCGCGTAGCAGTCCAGGCACCACGTGCGGTCGACCACGCCAAATATCCATTCGTCCTGGCCGCCGTGGCAAACCTCCGACGGGATGGTGCAGCGATGTCCGGGGATCGCGCGGCGAGAACCGACGCTGCTCGAGGGGTTCACGCGCAGGTGCGTTTCCGCTAGATTAGTATGCCTATCATCAATCCACTAAATGAGTTGTGCGCCCGGGGCAGTCAGCGTCTCCGGGAAGTCTGTGCACGCGGGTGGTGAAGGAGGAAGTCGATGAAGTCTGGTTCGATGCTCCTCGCTGCGGCGCTCATGCTCGCCCTGCCGGCGGTCGGCAGCGCGGAGGTGTCGCTGCGCGGGTCAGCCGTCGGGATGCAGGTCCAGAACCGGGTGGCGAAGGAGCACGGGCTGGCGTTCTATCAGACCGCTGCCGATATTCGCGACGCGATCGAGGCAGGCCGACTCGTGGAGCTCGTGCCCAACGAGAACTTCGCGGTGGCCGACTTCGTCGCGATCCCGTATGCCGATCCGGCGGTGGTGCTCTTCGTCGAACGGTTGTCGAAGCAGTACCGGGAGGCCTGCGGGCAGCGGTTGGTGGTGACGAGCGCCGTCCGGGCTGTTGCGGAGCAACCGGCGAACGCGCACGCCCTGTCCGTGCATCCGGCAGGGATGGCGGTGGATCTGCGGGTCAGCGACAGCGCGGCGTGTCGGGAGTGGCTCGAGAACGCCATCCTGGGGATGGAGAGGAAGGGACTGGTGGACGGGATCCGGGAATACCACCCGCCCCACTATCACGTCGCAATCTTCCCCAGCCAGTATACTGCGTACGCGATGGAACGGGCCGCCGAGGAGGCAGCGAGAGAGGCGGAACTCCACGCTCAACGCGAGGCCGCGCTGACGGTCGCCGAAGTACCGGTGCCCGCGCCCGCTGCGATGCTGGTGGCCGATGCGCCCAACGATGCGTCGGGCTCCGGCTCGACGACGCTCCAGGCGCTCGCGATACTGATCGGACTGGCCACTGCCGTCCCGCTGTCACTCGTCTACCACGCCCGGCGGCGACATCGCGGGCGTTAGACTCGACGGATTGGCCGCGCTTTCCTTATCAGCTGACGTGCCCTGACCGCCCGTCCGCGGTCGGGGCCTTTCTTCGGTAGGGGACGGAGACATCGATGGCAACGACCTGCCCGGCATGTGGCAAGCCCGCGAGCGGCAAGTTCTGCTCGCATTGCGGATCGGCGCTCGAGGCCGCCGGTACGTGCGCGAGCTGCGGTAACCAGCTACCTGCAGGCGCTCGGTTCTGTAACATGTGCGGCGTGCCCGTGGCCGGGCGCGGGAGTCCGGCGGCCGTTGCCGCGACGGGTGGCCTTCCCTCCTACCTGCCCTGGGTGGTGACGGGATTGGCGGTCGTCGGCCTGATCGCGGCACTCCTGTTCCGACGCGGAGGCGTCGAACAGCCGTCCTTCGCTGGAACGTCCGCTCCGGTCAGCGCACCCGCGTCCAGTGGCGCACCTCCGGACATCAGCTCCCTGACGCCGCGAGAAGCCGCCGACCGGCTCTTCAACCGGGTGATGACGGCCGTATCGGCCGGCGACACCGCGGAGGCACGGACCTTCGCACCGATGGCGATCGCCGCCTACGAGCGGGCGGCGCCCCTCGACATCGACGGCCGCTACCACCTGGCGACACTGCACATCGTCAACTCGGATTTCGAAGCCGCCGGGGCCGAGGCCGATTCGATCCTCGCCGCGGTCCCCACCCACCTTTACGGCCTCTTTACCGCGGCTCAGGTCGCCGCGGCTCGCGGTGACAGCGCTACGGCACTCGACCTTTTCCAACGTTTCCTCGACAACTACGACACGGAATTCGCTACGGCCCGTTCGGAGTACCTGGATCATCAGGCGATCCTGCCCGCGATGCGGCAGGAGGCTGTTGCAGCCGTGGGGGGTGCAGGCGGGAGGTGAGTCCGGTCGGGTAGCTCAGCCTCATCTCGGCGATGGGAGCTTGCAGGCGACCGATTCGAGTTTCCGGATAGCGGATCCCGGCCTTCGAGGCTGTTGTCAATACTCTGCCGGATGGTCCGCCACCTCACCGACCCGGTGCTGAATGCGGCCGATAGCCCACCGTACGCGTGTCACAACAACTAATGCGGGCTCTCGTCGTCGAAAGGCTGTTTGCGTGTTCTCCGAATAATGGATTTCGGCCCGCGAGAGTATGTCGAAACCACGGTCCCCGTCGTCCCGGCGCAGTAGATGTGTCAAAACCGTCGATCCAGTCCCGTTTGCGCTGGCACGAAACCGTGAGCGGCCTTCGGCGCCGTATCCCCCAATCGTCGTCCCGGCGCAGGAGGCCGTGTCAAAACTCCGATGGTCCTTCGTCGCACGGGCCTGGTTGTGCGTCGGGTGCAACCGAAACCACCATCGTCATCCCGGCGCAGGAGAGTGTGTCAAAACCGTCGATCCCAGTCCCGCTTGCGCTGGCAC
>CAZJEH010000002.1:39927-49397 GCA_964544905.1 uncultured Gemmatimonas sp. | reverse complement strand
CGCCGGTCAGCCCACCCGACCCGATAGCGATCAGCGACTGGTTGATCTGGTAGCTCACGCCGCTGGGGTCGGCCGTGGGATCGAGGAAGGCCGCGATCCGCCGCATGCGATAGCCCTCGCTGCCGATCTGGGCCCACAGGATCGGCACAGCCAGCGCGCCCATCAGCACGAAGTGCCCGAGCCGCGCTCCGCCGGCGAACAGAACCAGCACCGAAAGCATCAGGATGAGCACCGCGGCCGAGAAGTTGGGCTGCAGCATGATCGGAATGGCGACCGCGATCCACACCAGGACGAAGGGTGCCAGCCCCTTGCTCAGCGAGTGCAGCCGATCCTGCTTCTTCACTGCCAGCGCGGCCGTCCAGACGATCAGCACGAGCTTGGCGAATTCGGAGGGCTGGAAGCTGACCCCGATCCGGATCCACCGTCTCGCCCCGTTGACCGTCGGCGCGATGGCCTCGGTGCCGGGAAGCACCATCACGACGAGCACCAGGATAGTGGAGACGAGCAGTGGCCACGCGATCAGGCGGAGGCGGCGGTAGTCCATGCGGGTGAGAAGAGCCGCGATCACCACCCCCGGACCGACGCCCAGCAGCTGGCGCAGGGCGTAGTAGTGCGCGGGCAGCCCGTCTTCGCGGGCCATCAGGGCGCTCGCGCTGTACAGCTCCACCAGCCCGAACGACAGCACGATGAGCACGATGAGCACGAGTGCGCCGGGCTCCCAGCCGTCGAGGCGGTAGGTGCGCGGCGCGTCCTCGGCGGCTGCGCCCGAGATGGCGATCTTCAGCTTCGACGGGGCGGCGCCGCGGCGGCCGCGCGCGCGGGGATGGCGGAGTGCGCCGATCATCGCGCGCCCTCCAGCACCAGGCGGCGAAACTGGGTGCCTCGGTCCTCGTAGTCCCGGAACATGTCGTAGCTCGAACAGGCGGGTGACAGCAGAACGGCGTCGCCCGGCTGGGCCAGTTCGCCGGCCCGGCGCAACACCTCGGCGAACGAGCCACGGACGATCTCGACCGGCACCGCGCCGCCCAGCGCGGCCTCGATCCGATCCGCGGCCTCGCCGTAAGCGACGACGGTCTTGACCCGGCCGCGCATCACATCGATCAGGCGGGAGTATTCCTCACCCTTGTGGCGGCCGCCGAGCAACAGCACCGTTGGCCGGTCGAGGCTGCGGATCGCCACGCTGGCGGAGGCGATGTTGGTCGCCTTCGAATCGTTGACCCAGAGGACCCCGGCGATCTCCGCCACGGGCTCCAGCCGATGCTGCATCGGCGTGAAGGTGCGCAGTCCCTGGGCAACGCCGGCGAGATCGGCGCCGACCAGCCGCGCGGCCAGTGCGGCCGCCAGCGAGTTGGCCACGTTGTGCGGTCCGAGGATCCTCAGCTCGGAAGCGGGCAGCAGTCGCTCCTCGGTTCCGTCGAGCCGCAACACGAGCCACCCGTCGGCATCCACATATCCCCCCTGCTCGCCGCGGGGAGACACGCCCACGCCGTGGAAGAGGTATCGCGCGCCCGGGGCGTCCCCGATCAGCTCGAGAACCGCGTCGTCCTCCCCGTTCAGCACCCAGCGGCTGGCGGGAGTGGCGTTGGCGAAGAGCCGCGCCTTGTCCGCGTAGTAGTCCTCGACCGTGGCGTACCAGTCCAGGTGATCGGGCGCGAGGTTGGTCAGCACACCGACCGTCGGGGCGAAATGGTGCGTCCGACCCAGCTGGAAGGAGCTGACCTCCGCGACGATCACTTCCGGCTGCGGATCCCGCAGGACCAGCTCGGACAGCGCGATGCCGATGTTGCCTCCCGCTTCGGCCGCGAAGCCCGCGGCGCGGAGGGCGTGCGCGGTGAGGGCGGTGACGGTCGTCTTCCCGTTCGTCCCGGTCACCGCGATCAGGGGACCGTCGTACTCGTCGTAGGCGAACTCCAGCTCCGGCACGATGGGCACGCCGCTCAGCTCCGGGGCGCGCAGCACCGGGGCCGACGGCGGTATCCCCGGACTGAGCACGATGCGATCGCAGGCGGCGAGCTTCGTCACGTCGTGCCCGCCGGTCTCGACGTCGGCGCCCAGCCCGGCGAGTGTTCTGGCAGCCTCCTGCGCCGACTCGCTCGACGACACGTCGCTCGCGTAGACCCGCGCGCCACGCGACAAGGCCAGCTTCGCCGCAGCGACGCCGCTTCGCGCCAGCCCCAGCACTCCGATCCGCTCACCCGGCGTGATCGTGCTCATCGGATCTTCAGCGTGGCGAAGGCGATCATCGCGAAGACGATCCCCAGGATCCAGAACCGGATGATCACCTTGCTCTCGTGCCAGCCGATCTGCTCGAAGTGGTGATGGAGCGGAGCCATGCGGAAGATCCTCCGCCCCGTTCCGGTCCGATGCTTGGTCCACTTGAAGTAGAGCGTCTGGCTGGCCACGGAGAGCGCCTCCAGCACGAACACCCCACCGATGATGGCCAGCAGGAACTCGGCTTTGAGCAGGACCGCTACGGCTCCCAGGGTTCCGCCAACCGCCAGAGATCCGGTGTCGCCCATGAACACCTCGGCGGGGTGGGCGTTGAACCAGAGGAATCCGATACAGCCACCGGCCAGGGCGACGCAGAAGATCGCCAGCTCACCCGCGCCCGGGATGTAGAAGAGGTCGAGATAGTCCGACGTGTCGGCCCGCCCCATCACGTACGCGAAGATGCCGAAGGTCGCCGCGGCGATGGCCGAAAGCCCGGCCGCGAGGCCGTCCAGGCCATCGGTGAGGTTCACGGCGTTCGAACTGCCCGTGATGATGAACGCCACGAAGAGGATGTATCCCCACCACGTGAACTCGACGTGCGAGGTCTTGAAGAAGGGGATCTGCGTCCAGGTGACGGGGATGTCCGTCAGCGGCACCAGCAGCAGGAAGGCGCCGAGCAGCAGCCCGAGCGAGGCCTGCCCGATGATCTTGTAGCGGCCGATCAACCCCTCGGTCTTCTTCCGTACGACCTTGAGGTAGTCGTCCATGAAGCCGAGCGCGCCGAGCCAGATGAGGACGACCATCGCGGTGAGGGTGAACCCGTTGGTCAGATCGGCCCAGAGCAGCGTGGGGATCACCGTCGAAAGGACGATGAGGACGCCTCCCATCGTGGGCGTTCCCGATTTGCCCAGGTGGGTCTGCGGTCCCTCGGTGCGCACGACCTGGCCCACCTTCAGGATGCGCAGGCGCCGGATCACGGGTGGCCCCAGATAGAAGGCGACGAGGAACGCCGTCACCACCGCGCCCGCGGCGCGGAAGGTCTGGTAGCTGAACAGGTTGAAGGCGATGTGCCAGTCTGCCAGCGGCGCGAGGAAGTGGTACAGCACGGCTTACCTCGCGTCCCGGAGGCGTGTGGCGGGCGCGACGGCTCCGGCGCGCTCGGCGTCCATCATCGCCACGCGGACGGCCACGGTCATTCGCCACCTCCGAAGCGGCTCTCGAGCAGCGGCAGCCAGCGCTCCAGCTCGTCCCCGCGCGAGGCCTTGAGGAGGATGGTGTCCGTCGACCGGAGGGATGGGGCCGCGGCCTCGTACGCTTCGATCGCGTCCGAAGCGATGACGAGATCGTCACCGAGCGCGGCACGATGCCGCTCGAACGCGGGGGCGAACTCCCCTGTAGCGACGACGACGTCCAGGCCGTCGCCCATCATCTTGACCGCGCGATCCGCGATGTCCTCGTGCAGCTTGGCGCTGCTGGAGCCGAGCTCGCGCATACTCCCGAGCACGGCCACGCGACGGCCGCGAGCGGGGAGCGACGCCAGGAGGTCGAGGGCCGCGGCGACGCTCGGCGGATTGGCGTTGTAGCAATCGGCGAGAACCCGCAGGTCGCCATAGCGCAACCACTGACCGCGCAGCTTCGGGAGCGAAACCGTCGCGAGGTTCCGCGCCGCTTCCTGCGCCGGAACGCCGAAGTCGAGCGCCACGCCGAGAGCCAGCAGCGCGTTGCGCACGTTGAAGCGGCCGGGGATGGGGAGCCGAACCTCGACGCCACGCCAGCGCCAGAGGGTCGAACCGTCCTCGAGGGTGCGGATGCCCCGCTCGCCGCCGTCCGGCCGGAGATCGGCGCCCTCGCGGAAGCCGGCCACTCGCACTCGCCCGCGCCCGACCAGCTCCCGCACACGTCGCGGCAGTGTTTCCGGCTCCTCGGCCACAAAGAGCTTCCCGCCGGCCGCGAGCCCCTCCACAACCGACAGCTCCTCCCGGAGCACCCCCTCGAGGTCGCCCAGCAGCTCCAGATGCTCCTCACCGATAGACGTGACCACCGCGACATCCGGCCGCACGATCGACGTGAGCACGGCGATCTCACCTGGCTGGTTCGTGCCCATCTCGATCACGGCCACCTCGACATCGTCGGGGAGCCGGAGGAGTGTCAGCGGTACGCCGATCTGGTTGTTGAGGTTGCCGTGGGTGGCGTGCGTCCGGAACCGGGTCGACAGGGCTGCCCGGATCAGCTCCTTCGTGGTCGTCTTCCCGTTGCTGCCAACCACGCCGACGAAGCGCGCGTCGAGCCGCGAGCGGCGGTAGTCCGCGAGGCGGGCCAGCGCGGCAAGGGTGTCGTCGACGCGGTACACGCCGAGCCCCGCCGGCGGCGATACCGAAGAATCGGAGATCACCGCACCCAGCGCCCCCGCCTGAGCGGCCGCGTCCAGGAAGCGGTGGCCGTCGAACCGCTCCCCGACCAGCGCGACGAAGAGGTCTCCAGGCTCGATCGCCCGCGTGTCGGTCGAGACACCGTGGAAGGCGACGTCCTCAGCCTCCCCTCCGACGCCAAGCGCCTCGCGCACCCGGGCATCCGTCCAGAACCGATCGCTCACGTCGATAGTCCTTTCCGGCTGAGGATCTCCTGGACGACCTGCCGTTCGTCGAAGGGGCGGTATTCGTCGCCCCAGATCTGGTAGGTCTCATGGCCCGTCCCGGCGAGCAGGATGAGATCGCGGGGAGTCGCCATCTCGATCGCCCGCGCAATCGCCTCCTTCCGGTCGATCACCCGAAGGCGCGGCGCGGTACCCATCCCGCTCTCGATGTCCGCGGCGATCCGCAGCGGGTCCTCGTGCCGCGGGTTGTCCGAGGTGATGATGGAGAAGTCCGCGTTCTCCGCCGCGACGCGCCCCATCACCGAACGCTTGCCGGGGTCTCGGTCACCACCCGCCCCGAACACGACGATGAGCTGCCCGGCGACCAGCGGCCTCAGCGCCCGCAGCGCGCGCTCGAGCGCGTCGGGGGTGTGGGCGTAGTCGATCACGATCGCCGGACCGGCAGGAGTCGGGACTCGCTCCAGCCGGCCCGGCACCTGAGGAAGGTCCACCAGCGCCTCGGCGATCATGTCCGACGTCCACCCGAGGCCCCAGAGCGCGGCGGCCGCACCGAGGGCGTTCTGGATATTGTAGGTACCGAACAGGGGAAGCCGGATGGGAGACGTGCACGACGGCGTGTGCATGTGCCACTCCGCCCCGCTCGGGACGAAGTGGACGTCGTCGGCCAGCACGAATCCCCTGCCCTCGATACTGTAGGTGACGGGGTGGACACCCTCCCGCCCCAGACCCTCCCACGCGGGATCATCGGCGTTGATGGCCAGCACCCCTCCGCGCCGGACGAGGTCCGCGAGCTTGACCTTCGCCGCGCGGTATCGCTCGAACGTCCCGTGATAGTCGAGGTGGTCGCGGGTCAGGTTCGTGAACACGGCGGCCGAGAAGGAAGCGGCGGAAACGCGGCCCTGGTCGAGGGCGTGGGAGGAGACCTCCATCGCCACCGCCTGGACCCCCTCGTCCGCGAGGCGCCGCATCAGCGC
The DNA here is from genome assembly GCA_964544905.1 of uncultured Gemmatimonas sp. Classification (GTDB taxonomy): domain Bacteria; phylum Gemmatimonadota; class Gemmatimonadetes; order Longimicrobiales; family Longimicrobiaceae; genus WHSP01. Next base: position 43,619 of record CAZJEH010000002.1, on the reverse strand, counting down.
GGCGAACTCGGTCGGGCCGGGGGTGGTCAGTCCCTGCGTACCGGGCACCACCTCGCCGTCGGGGCCGATCACCCCGAGCGTGCCGATGCTGGCGGCCTTCCGCGACTTCGAGAGGATGTGCCGGAGGATGGACACCGTCGTGGTCTTGCCGTTGGTGCCCGTCACGCCGATGAGGATCATCCCGTTCCAGGGGTCGCCGTAGTAGGCGGCCGCGGCGAGCGCCGCGGCGGCCCGACCGTCGGTGACCTGGACCTGGGGAAGGCGTAGCTCCGGGTCCCTCGACTCGACCAGCGCCGCCGCGGCTCCCGCCTTCGCGGCCGCGCCCAGGTGACGGTGCCCGTCGTCGCTGACGCCCCGGACCGCGCAGAAGAGTGTGCCCGGCGTCACCTGCCTCGAATCGGCGGTGATGCCCTCGATGGCGATCTCCTCGACCGCCGGGTCGGGCTGCGCGACGATCAGTCCGGCATCCCGCAGCCGATCGATGATCACGCCCAGGCGCATACTCATAGCCCAGCCCCAATCAGCACTATCTCGTCACCCCTGCGAACGCGGGATCCCGCTTCGGGAGTTGTCCCGCGGATCGCGCCCGTGCCGCGCACTCGTACCGCCAGGCCGGCCTCGTGGGCCCGACTTGCGGCCTCGCGCAGCGACAGCCCTTCCAGGTCCGGGACGATGACGAAGGTCGTGAGCGTGTCCGCCGGTGGCGGATCGTCGCCCAGCCGGATGACGAAAGTGCCCTCCCGCCGCACCTCGGGAAATGCGACAGGGACGCTCACTGCGACGGGTCGAATGGGTTCATCGCGGGAGGTCAGCAGCGTGCGGCCGTTGATGGTTCCGGTGTGGGCGGCGAGGATCCCCTGGAGCGTCTCACGAGTCACGGGCGCAGCGGTAAGTCCGCCGTAGTACTCGCCCCGGGGTTCATCCAACTTCACGAAGATCACGATCTGAGGGTCATCCGCCGGAAAGTAGCCGGCGAACGTCGACGTATAGGCGCCCTGGACGTAGGTGCCACCCACGGTGCGGCGCGACGTGCCGGTCTTGCCCGCCACGTCGAAGGTGGCGAGTGCGGCCCGCGTAGCCGTTCCCTTCTCGACGACGTCAACGAGCACCTCGGTCACCGCCCGGGCGACCTCCTCCGGTACCACACGGCGGACGACCGTGGGATTCCGGCGGACCAGCACTTTGCCGTCGGGTCCGCGCACCTCGCGAACGAGGTACGGCTCCATCAGCACCCCGCCGTTCGCCAGCGCTCCGTAGGCGGCCAGCATCTGCAACGGGGTCACCGATATCTCATACCCCATTGCGAGGCTCGCGGAACTCAGCCGTGACCACTGCGCCGGACGACGCAACAGGCCCGAGGACTCTGCCGGATACTCGATCCCGGTCAGGGTTCCCAGACCGAAGTCTCGCAGGTAGGCGTACTGCTGGCCGGGGCTCAGACGCTTCGCGAACTTCACGAGCGCGATGTTGCTGGAAACCTCGAGTGCTTCCCTCAGAGTCAGCCACTCATGGGGCGACGTGTCGCGGAAGGTGCGCCCGCCCTCCTGCCAGGTCCCCCTCTCGGCGTAGACGCGGTCCTCGAGCGAGGCACGGCCTTCGGCGAGCAGCGTCGCGGCGAGAAACGGCTTCAGCGTCGAGCCGGGCTCGTACGGCTCGGTGATGGCGGTCAGGCTGCGGGTGCGGCCACCGCGACGCGAAACCGCCGCAAGGATCTCGCCGGTCTCGGGGTCGCCGATCAGCAGGTCGCCCCCGCTCGCGCCGGTCCCCCGAATCGCTTCCCGGAGCGCGACGTCCGCGATGGCCTGCAGGTCGAAATCGATGGTGAGATGGACGCTCGCTCCGTCGGTCGGAGGGACGACCGGGAGGGAGATTGTGGGCAGGGCGTCGCCACCGGCCTCGCGCCTGAGGATAGAATAGCCCGGCTCGCCCCTCAGGAGCTCGTCGAACTGCTGCTCGATGCCGCCGAGCGCACGGCCGTCGCGGGTGACGCTACCAGTGATCTCGCGCCCGACATCCCCCTGGGGATAGAACCGCTCGAACTGTCGCTCGAAGTAGACGCCTCGGAGGGTACCGACGGCCATCCTCTGCTCGGCCGTGTAGCGGCCGGCCAGCACGACCCACGGACGCTCCGACTCGACCGCCGCCTTCGCCACGCTGACCCGGATCCCGAGCCCCTCAGCCAGGCGTTCGGCGGCGGCCTCGCGGTCCCGCAGCTCGCGGGGAGCCACCGAGACCTGGTACATCTCGTGGCTCAGCGCGAGGGGAACGCCGTTGCGGTCGACGATCGTCCCACGCCGCGCGGGGAGCTCGACCCTCTCCCGATGCTGGTCTTCCGCCGCGTGGGCCCAGCGTTCGTACTCGATGACCTGCAGCCGGACCGCCCGAACGACGATGGCCAACCCGGCCGCCAGGAAACATCCCAGCAGGACGCCACGGCGGATGGTCTGGGATCTCCCCCGCCCCGAAGAACGGCTACCGGGACGTCGGGATCGGCTCATCGGGCAGCGACCTCTCCCGTCGACGGAAGCCCGGGGTCCGCCGGCAGGAAGACGATCTCGCTGTCTTCCGGCAGGTGCATCCCGAGCCGTTCCCGCGCGACACGGACGATCCGCGCACGGCTTCGCAGCTCCTCGATCCTCCGCTCCGCCGCGGCGCGATCAGCCTCCGCCACCGCGCGGTCAGCCTCCAGCGAACGCAACGCGCGCTCCATCTCGACGCCGAGCGGCTGCCTCCACGTCACGAACGACAGTGAGGAGAGCAGCAGCACGAGCCAGGCGACCGCCACGACGATCCCCCGCGGCCGACCGGTGCGCGGCCTGGATCGAGCGCGGCGGCTCATGCCTTCCTCCACGCCCGCAAACGGGCGCTCCGTGCCCGGGGATTGCCCGCGACTTCCTCCGGGGTCGCGGCGACGGGCTTGCGGGTGAGGACGGTTCCCAGCGCGACGCCCCTGCATCGGCAGACAGGCAGCCCCGGCGGGCACACACAGTCGCGGCTCCACTCGCGGAAGGCGTCCTTCACGATCCGATCCTCGAGCGAATGGTAGGAAATCACGACCATCACACCGCCCGGCTCCAACGCATCACGCAGCCGCGGCAGCGCTCGCTCGAGGATGTCGATCTCCCCGTTCACCGCGATCCGTAACGCCTGGAAGATGCGCGCGCGATCCTGCATCGTCGCCCGCGGAATCGCCTGCTCGATTGCCGCGACCAGGTCCTCGCTGTACCGGAACGGTCGGATGTCCCGCATCTGCGCAACGACCCGCGCCAGCCGGCGAGAGCGCTTCTCCTCCCCGTACCGATAGAAGATGTCGGCGAGATCGTCCTCGTCCGTCTCGTTGAGGATGTCGGCGGCGGTCCTGCTCTGCCCTGCCCCTTCCATCCTCATGTCGAGGGGCGCTCCGGGACGGAAGGTGAAACCCCGATGCTCGGCGTCGACCTGGTGCGAGGAAATGCCCAGGTCGAGCAGGACGCCCGCGAGCTCGCCGTCCTCGATCCAGGCCCGGTCGATGGCCTCCAGGAAGTTGCCGGGGACCAGCGTGAACCGGTCCCCGAAGCGGGCCAGACGCGCGGCGGCTTCGGCCCGCGCCTCCGGATCCCGATCGACGCCGATCACCCGCGCCGTCGGGGATGCGTCCAGGATCGCCTCGGCGTGCCCTCCACCTCCCACGGTCCCGTCGAGATACAACCCAC
>CAZJEH010000002.1:31816-39917 GCA_964544905.1 uncultured Gemmatimonas sp. | reverse complement strand
ACCTCGACCGGGATCCAGGTAGTGCAGGACCTCGTTCACCATCACGGGAACGTGGTAGGACGATCCGTACACCAACGAGAGTCCTCTCCGTACTACCGTGAAACGACGAAAGCCGCCGAGCCATTCGGCAGCCATCGAGGGAGGCGACAGAAGGGGAACCGCCTGGCTTTCCAGCCCCGGTAGCACCGGCCGCCGCGGAGGCTCACCACCCGCTCGCCGGCTCAATCGCCCCATCGCTCCCTCATCTCCATGCTACGCAAAAACCTGACTGGCGTACCGCTCGAACTCCGGCTTCTTCTCCGATACCGCCGCCTCGAAGCGGGCCGGATCCCATACCTCGATCCGATCGATGAGACCCACCACCAGCGCGGCAGTGGACATCCCGATTGCCTGCATCAGCCGCTGCGGCATCAGGATCCTGCCCTGCTTGTCCGGCACCACCTCGCTCGCGTTCGACGTGATCCCCAGGACGTAGGAGCGAGACTCGGGCTGCCGCCGCAGCAGTTCCAGCAACCGCACCTCGACCTCCCGCCAGGAGGCCTCCGGATAGAGCGTCAGGGCGTTGTCATGCGCATGCACGACGACCAGCGGCGACTCGCCAACCGTGCGTCGAAACGACGCGGGCAGGCTCAGCCTGCCCTTCTCGTCGATCTGGTGCACGTAGCTGCCGAGAAAGCCGCTCATCCGCTCCACTCAGGAAGACGCCCTACCCACAATCTCCCACTTCTCCCCACTTCGACCCCCAAAGTAAGGTGCGGCAGGGCGAAGTCAAGACTTGAGTGAAGCCGCTCCGGTGCGGCTTAATCGTTGTGGAATCGGATCTTCGGGGGATGTTCGGCCGCGGCCTTCAAGGACTCCCCGGAGGGAAAAGGGAGATGGTCGGAATGGGGCGTCGATTGAGTCCGGTGCGTTGCAGGCCGATCATGCGGAGTCCGCCCCACCGCCGTGCAGGTGGCATGTTTCCGCGAGTCGGAAAGTGGAACTCACTCCTTGTCATCCCGAGCGAAGCCGAGGGGTCTGTACGTCTCGAGCGCTGTAGTGTTTGGAAGTCATCAAAACACGCCAACTACGCCGAGGGTGCCCAAGTCTCCGCATGGCTGTCCAATTCGTCCCGGAAACCACGCTACCGCGACAGACACAGAAAAGCCCAGCCCCCGAACCACATCCGTGGCCGGGGGCTGGGTAACGTAGGGGACGGTAGCCGCTACCGCCCGCCGAGAAGCGCTTCCTGGCTTGCGATCAGCTGCTGGACGCCAGTGATCACGCCGCCGGCGCTCGGATGTCCGGACCCCTGAAGCAACTGCAACGATCGACGAGCCATGTCGAGCGCCCGCTGAGCAACGTTGCGGTTTGCCGCTTCGATGTTCGACCTCGCCAGCGCGTTGGCCTGCTGCGCGATGGAAGCGCCAAGCAGGTAATCTACTGTCTGACGGGTCTCCCCTTCGGAGTACGGCCGCGCGATTTCCAGCACGCTCGCGGCGTCGTCCCACCTCTGTTCGCGGGCCGCAATGGCCCCTTCGTTGAGGAGCAGGGTGGCCACGCGGCTGCGGTCACCGGCCGAGGCCGCGCGTTCGAGGTCGGCCAGGGCCTGTTGCCGGTTTCCGGCCTTCAGATAGGCCTGTCCGCGGCGCAGGTAGATATCCGGGAAGTCGGGATCGAGCTGAGCGACGCGGTTCATCGCCTCGATGGCCTGCTGATAGCGTTCCGCCGAGGCATGCACACGGGCCAGCTGGTCCCACATGGTGGCGTTGTCGGGGAACTGCCTCGTGGCGTCCTCGGCGAGCCGCAGGGCGTCCTGGTCGCGGCCGAGCGCGTTGTTCACAGCGATCGCCTGCGCCAGGGCGCTGGCGTCGAGCTCGGTCCCGTTGCTGTACGCGGCCTGATAGGCATTGAGCGCCTGCTGAAAGACCTGCCGGGCCTGGGCGCTGTCACCCCGCTCGTTCAACCGCCGCCCTGCCTCCGTGGCGATCCCGAAGAGGAAGCGCTGGAACTCCGCGTTGCTGGCGTTCTCCGAGGCGACCGGCTGGAGAAGGTCGAGCGCCGATACGTAGTCGTCTGTCTGGGCGATCTGGTAGGCGAGGGTCATCCGGACCTGGACGTTGCCCGGGTTGACCTCCATGTAGCGCCGATAGAACCCCATCGCCACGTCACTGCGGTCGAGCCGGCTGGACGCGAGTCCCGCGCCGAGCAGCGCGTTGGCGTGAGTCGGCTGCAGCTCGAGGAGCTTCTCGTACTCGGCCAGCGCCTCCTCGTAGCGATCGAGGTTCAAAAGAGCCGTCGCGTGTCCGTAGAGGGCGGTGGAGTTCTCCGGGACGACCGCGAGGGCCCGCTGGCAGGTCTCGAGGGCCTGCTGATAGTTCTGGCTGGAGACGTGGTCGTTGCAGTACGCCGCCTGCGCGATGCCCTCCATCAACCGACTCATCTCGGAGAAGAGGTTGCTGGCGAGCTCCTGCGGGTTGGCACCCGTCACGTCCTCGATGACGATCTCGTCATTCGTGCGGGTGTCGATGACCTTCATGCCACCCTGAAGGCCGGCACCGCCCTGTTGCACCGCACCCCAGGTCACGAGCTGTGCACCGATCTGCGCCGCCAGCTGACGTGCCGTGATCTCGTCCAGTGCGGCGATGCCGTACTGCTGCAGCGAGCGCTGCACATCCCGGTCATTGATGGCCGTGTGGGTGGCCATCTCACTAACCAGCGTACGGAGGTTGGCCGCAACCCTATCGCCCTGGGGACCCTCGAGGGCGGGGACCATGATCAGGTAGCGACCACCGGTATCGCCCCCGAGCGACACGCCGCCACCGCCACCGCCGCCACCCCCCGAGGCGCATGCCGCCACCGCACTGAGCGCGGCCGTCGTCAGCAAGGCGCGAGGTACGAAACGTCGCATTTACCACAACTCCGGTTTGAGTGAACGAATCGGCCGCTGGCGACCGTCAACGAGGCTTAACCCCGTTACTGCGATAAAGTTCGGAGGCCGGACCCGGTGCGCGACAGAGGCCGCGCTCGAGCGCTTCGTCCTTCGACGTCGCTGGGAAAACTCGGCCCCGACGCCGGCGACCGAACGAATCGAAAGAACAGGCGAACACAATGAAAAGCGATCGCCGTCCGGTCAGTTATATAGTCTGGGAAGCGCCCTTCGGTGACACGTTCTGCAATGACGGGACCACTCGCAGGGCCCGCCGAAAGGCGGCATTCCGAGTCTGTATTGGTGAAGTGCCTCGAAAGCGAAGTACGGCGCAGTGTATCTGATTAGTATGCCGCGCGAAGAGTACTCCGTCAAGGAAGGCCCGCCAAACCCACCGGCTCCCCACCGCACGACCCGAGGTTCAACATGCGCCCGGTGGCGTGGTACACGCCGTCCGAGCCCCCTCAGCCGCGGGTTCGAACACGTAGCGTTGCCAGCGGAGGGGCGCCATCATGGCGCCGGCCGCCAGACCGACGCCCGCGCCCACGAGGCCCGACCCCGCAGCCGACAGCGCCATCGCCGGCCCCGTATCCAGAGACAGATGCGGAGCCAGGAAGGGTCCGGCGACGAGACCCAGTACACCACCGACGAACAGTCCCCAGGCTCCGCCCGCGCGGGCACTCTGCCCGGGATCGTGATACCCCACGTCGATCGACGTGAGCGTCTCGTAACTCCGCGTGTACGTCACGCCGGGGCTGCCGCGGACGCTGAACTCGAACTCGTGGGGCAACACGCTGACGACGGTACCGTCGACCAGGCCAGCCTGGCCGGGCAACGGCCCGACGAAGCGGACCAGGTCTCCGGGACGCAGGCGCAACGAGTCGGCAACCTGCCCGTAGGCCGGACCGGCCACGGTCAGCAGACAGACGATCAGCAACAGTTGTCGCATCGACACGACGGCGTGAGGCATCCACTTCGCGGGAGGGCGGGACCCGGAGACGGCAAGGAATGCCGATGATCGTCGGATGCCCGCCGGCCAGCCCCTTCCCGTCCACTCCCCGAGAGCATCCTCCGAGCCGCGCCGCACCCGCACCGTTTTCTGGCCGGCCGCGGATCTATCGGCAGCGCCCCTCGAGAATCGACACGGGGTGAAAGCGCACAACTGTACCGACCGCCGTTCCGTACGGCAAGCGTGGCTAAGGGCGTCGGGGCGAGCGTGGGAGATCCGTCGTAGCGCGCTCGGTCTACCCGCAGCAGTCAGGAGCTCACCGGTGGAACCGGTGGGCCAGCGAGTCGGCAGGCGACCGCGAGAGCGCGGGACCGAACGATCGCCTCGACGCGAACCGCCAGGGTATCCCACCGCAACGGCCAGACGGCATAACCGGTGTCGTGCAGCATCCGGATCAGGGAATCGTGTTGGGACGAGGGAAGATGGATGTGCTCGAAGATAACGACCGTGGGACGATACCGATCCAGATCCACCTGTCGCAGGATCTCCGCGTCCGTTCCCTCGGCATCGATGTGGAGGAGGTCGAATGCCCGCGTTCCGGTCTCCCTGCAGAGGTCCTCAAAGGTCAGGCAGCGCACGGAACTCGAGATCAGCTCGCTGGCGCCCGCGCGCGACGCGAGGTGCCGTGCCGTGTCCCGATCGAGGGAGGCGAGCTGGTCGGCGCCGTTGACCACCGCCCGCTCCGGGACGAAGTGCATCGCCCGCATGCCCGCCGATTCCGCGATGGCGGCCTTCACCAGGCGAAAACGCTCCGGCGAATCCCCATAGTTGGCCTGCAGCCGCCGGAATACGTGTTCGACGGGCTCCACGAGTACCCCGGTCCAACCCGGATAATCGCGGAATGGCCACAGCGGGTCACCCGTCCGACCGTCGTTCGATCCGATCTGAACGAAGTGGACACGGCGTCGATCGAGGATCAGCGCGTAGATGACGCAGTCGATGACGTCGTGAAATGCCGCGTAGCGGAGCCGCGGCGAGCGGAGCAGGCGCCAGGCTGTTTTCGTCGGTGCAGTTCCTCGATTCCTCGATGCGGAAGGCGGTGGAAGGATGCCGCCTCCGAGCTCCGCCGTCGCGATCACGGTCTGAGGTCCCACCGAGAAGTTCGGCTCTATCGGTGGGTTCTGCCCTCCCTGTCACCATCGTTCCGTGACCGCAGCGGACACGGAGAGGCGCTAGCGCACCCGGTCGCCTGAGAGTGCGAGCCGGACAGGCATCCGCCTGTCCCGTATCCGTCCAGTGGGGCGCAGGTGGTGTCTCGAAACGAGACGGAGGGGCTTCACACACACCCACCCATCTCTTTTTCGCACTTCGACTTAGCGTCGTTGCACCGCCCGGAATGACCGTTGCCCGTGGTGGAAGTCGCCACGCACGGGATCGGGCCGGGGCGGGGCTTCGGCGGAGTGCAGCATCCTTCCCTCCAGCGTGACGAAGCCGGATCGACCGCTTCCGGGTTCCCGCCGTTTCCGAAGTCTCCCCGTTCGTGGACCAACGGCCGTTCTCGACGGGCGGACGGCCCTCCCCTGAACCTCTCGAGGATCTTCATGGAGAGAGCAGCACCGGACCATCTGCGGATCGATGTATCGGGCAGGCCGGGGTCTTCGGTGTCGGATTCGGACGAGGTCAAAGCCGGGTTCGCGGAAGAGGCACTGCCGCATCTGAACGCTGTCTATCGCTTCGCTCTGCGTCTTGCGCGTGGAGACGAGGCGGAAGCCGAGGACATCGTCCAGGACACGTACCTGCGAGCATATCGGGCGTGGGACACGTACGCGCGCGGGACGCGTTGCTGCTCCTGGCTGTTCACCATCTGCCGCAACGTCGCGGTCCGACGTGGCGAGGGCATGCGTCGGCTGGAGCATCTCGCGACCAACCTCGGCGTCGACGACGTGACGGTGCTCGGCGTACCGGCCGGCCATGACCGAGCTCTCGACGACCCGGAAGGCGCGTTCTTCGAGGAGATGGTCGACGACGAGATCTGGCGCGCCATCGATCGGCTGCCGCCGGAGTACAGGGACGCGGTGGTTCTGTGCGACCTCGAGGGCCTGGGGTACCGGGACATCGCGGAGCGGCTGGGCGTCGCGGGTGGAACGATCAAGAGCCGGATTCACCGCGGACGCCGCATCCTGTACGAGTCGCTGTACGGATACGCGGTGGAGATCGGCTACCTTCGGCCGAGCAAACCGCAGCTGGAGATGGCGACGGGGACCGGCGGCTGAAGAGGCGACTCAGGTCGGCGGCGGTCTGCTCTCCAGCAGTCCATCCATCGCCTCGAGGACGGCAATTGCCGGGTGTAGCTCGGCTCCGCGCCAGACCACCTGGCGACGCCGACGCAACTCGGCCGCGGGCGTGGACGCAGCGACGGCAACCGCCGCAGGAAGGTCCGCCGGCGATGTGACCAGCGTGGCAGCGCCATTTCGGGCGAGCCCGTGCGGATCGGCATAGCGGCACGTGGCGATGAGCACGACCGGCCGCTCGGCGAGGATGGCCTCGAACAGTGCGCTGCTGAACGATCCGACAACGACGTCCGCGCGCCGCAGCGCTTCGCGGAGTGGAACGGCGACCCCGCCAGGATCGGATCGATTGAGGGTGTGGTATGCGGCAAGGACCGTTGGCAACGATTTCCGCCCACCCATCACCCACGGCCTCCGGACCCTTGCCTGCGGGTGGCCTGAGGATTCCCCGCTCCTTCGTTCCTCGAAGACAGCCCCACGCCGGGCCGACCGGGGATGAGCCCGGCGGCTGACCTCCATACCGGCTGATTCCATCGCCAGTACGTAGGGTTCGACCTCATGCTCGAGCGTCCATTGGTCGTACGATTCTCCGAGAAACAGGACCCTGATCGGCTCGCTCACTGACCCGTTTCGTCTCTGGAGGGCGGCTTGCCCGGCCGGATCGAGCATTCCCTGCGGCACCCTGTGATCACTTACCATCATCGGATCGCCGCCCTGTCCCGTCCATAGGGCGCCGGTAACGACGATCGACTCGGGATCGGCTACCGAACCGTTCCGGATCAGGAGATCCCGGAACAGCTCGGACCAGACGCAGAAGCGATCCGCGAAGATCGGGGCACCCTGTGTGGCAGTCGGATGAAGCAGTCCAACCGTAGAGCCATTGATCTGCCCGTGCTGGAAGGCGACGGTGGGGATCCCCACCCGACGGCAGGCGGCGATCACCTCGAAGCCGTGGACGTAGTCATCCATCATGTAGACGGCCCGTACCGGCAGGTGAGAAATGAGAGACGCGTATCGGCGCACGACCCCTCTCGACCACTCGGCGCGATCGCGCAGATGGCGCTCCAGGTTGAGGAGCAAGGACTCGGTCACGTCCTCGTGATCGATGTCGGCGCGCGGACTCGGCTCCACCGGGATCAGGGCGTTCAGGTATATGGACGGTCGAGGCCTCGAGATGAAGTTGCCGAGCGCGCGCCTCCCGCCCGGCGTCCAGCGGAGCGTGATGAACCTCTCGCCCCGGTCGCGCAGCGCTCCCTCGAGGGCTGCGGTCCATCTGTTACTGCCGTCGGGACCGGCGGCGTCGACCGAGTAGATCGCCGTCCGCGGGCGGGCTACCCAGGCCCATGCCGCTGCAACCACAGACAGGAGGACAAGCAGACAGCGAGACACGGAAGAGCGTAGGCGCCATCCTACCTGGGCGACGACGCGCGATCGGGGTCGGCTAGCGATCCTGTGTGCTACCGACGGAACCAGCGAGAGCAGCGGCGTCAGGTCGGCCGGAGGGTCATGCAGGTAGATCTTCTCAGCTCCGGCGCAGGTTTCCAGCAGCCGCCGATACTGCGTGAAGGGGAGGAGGAAGTGATCGAACAGGATCTGCCGGTGGAACAGCGCGGCAGCGGTTTCGTCGGGGTAGGTTGAGCCTCCCGGTCCGCGGGTATCCCGTTCTATCCGTCGCTCGAGCTCGCGAAGGAGGTCCAGCGCCGCCTCCACCGCGGGGGGGTCCATGTATCGGGCGAGCGGCTCCCACTGGACTTCCGGGCTGTGAAGCGGCGTCGTGGAGAGATAGAGGATGCCGTTCGCATCCGGGCAAGGGGCAGGAAGGCGTGTCCCGAAGGCGACGTGCAGCACCGACGGACCCGCGCGCGCACGATCTCCGCCAAGCTCAGCTTCGGAGCCGGCTACGGGAAGTGGTTGCGCGGATGGACACGTTCGCACTTCACACCGCCGCAAGCGGCT
>CAZJEH010000002.1:14123-31806 GCA_964544905.1 uncultured Gemmatimonas sp. | reverse complement strand
GGTATGGCCGCAACTCCGCGGGACAGCAACGCCACGATCTCCCGCAGCATCCCCTCGTGGAACCTCTCCTCCGTGAAACGTTCCGCGTTCATGCGGATCGAACACTCGTCGAACTCCATGCGCTCGAAGGCCAGGATCGCGTGCGCCAGGCCATCGACGGTGGGCTCGGCGAAGAAGATCCCGGTCGCGTCCCGCAACGGTGTTACAATGATTTCGGATGGGTCGTGGGAGCACCCTACGATCGGACCGACCACCGTTTCGAGTGCCCCGCCCTCCGCCAGCGCGATGACCGGCGCACCCGCGGCCTGCGCCTCGACCGCCGTGATCCCGAAATCCTCCACACCGGGAAAGAGGAAGGCGCGGCAACGGCTGTAAAGCTCGGCCACCTCCTCATCGGATACGCGACCGAGGAAGGTTACCGAAGGGCCGGCAAGGCTCCTGAGCCGGGACCCCTCGGGGCCGTCGCCGGCGATCACGAGGCGCCGCCCGAGCCGTGCGCAGGCGGCGATCGCCAGGTCAACCCGCTTGTAAGGGACCAGCGCCGAGACGACCAGATAGAAGTCGTGCGGATCGCGCGCTGCGCCGAAGCGCTCCGTCCGGATCGGCGGATGGACCACCGCCGCATCGCGCCCGTAGTTGAGACGGATACGATCCCGGACGAAGGCCGAGTTGGCGACGAACGCGTCGACCCGGTGCGCGGTGCTCGCGTCCCAGGAACGCAGCGCAGCCGCCATGGCTGCCGCCGGCAGTCGCTTCCAGCTTCGCGGCGAAACGTAGGCGTCGAACTGATCCCAGACGTATCGCATCGGCGTGTGGCAGTAGCAAAGGTGCGGCGTGCCGTTGCTCCGGGCCGCCTTCGCGACGCAGTGACTACTCGAGATCACCAGGTCGAACCCGCGGATGCGAAGTCCCCGCATCGCCAGCGGGTACAGCGGCAGGTAGTAGCGGTAGTTCCGCTCGGTGAAGGGGGCGTACTGCAGCGGCGAGGTGTGGATCGGCCGCGACTCGATGAGAGGCGACACCGAACCCCGGTGATGGAAGAGCGTGAAGATCTCGGCGTTGGGGAAGAACTCGAGCAGTGACTCGAGGACTCGCTCCCCGCCGCGCATGCCCGTGAGCCAATCGTGCACGATGGCCACGCGGATCACCGTCGCCTCCCCCGTTCGATGGCCGCTTCCTCGCAGGCTACCCGTATCGTGTCGGCTGCGCGATCCCACCGGTAGCGCTCGGCGATCGTGCGACCCGCTTTCTCGCAGCGGCCGTTGGCGAGCACCGCGATGAGCGCACCCACCCACTGATCAGGATCGAGCGGGCAGATGTATCCCGCTCCGCCGAGCACCTCCGCCGCGGCGGCGTAGTCCGCGACCACCGCGGGCGTGCCGCACGCGATCGCCTCCACCGGTGGGCGGCCGAACCCTTCGGCGCGGGAGGGGAAGCAGAGGGCGGCGGCGCCGGTGTAGAGCGCGTGCAGGTCCTGGTCGTCGACCCTGCCGACGAGTCGGACGTCGAGATCCTCCGGCCATCCCGCCTCGGGCGTGAAGAGCCCCCGCGCGGGCGTGCCTACGACGACGAGTGGCGGGCGCGGCATCCCGTTCTGGGGCCAGCGCGCCAGGACCTCGCCGAGGAACGGCAGGTTCTTGCGCGGGTCGCCCGCACCGACCGCCAGGAGGAACCGGTCCGGCAGACCGAAACGCCGGCGTACGCGGTCTACCTCCTCGGCCGGGGCCGGACGGTCGAACGGCTCGACACCCTGCTCCGCGACCAGGACCCGCTCCGCGGGAATACGGAAAGTGCGGACGATCTCGTCCCGCACCCACCCGGACACCGTGACAATGCGGGCGGCCGCGGGGATCGCCGCCTGGAGCACCGCACGACGCCAGAGCCGGAAGCGGCGGGTGAACCAGGAACCGTGGGTGAGCGGCAGCAGGTCGTGGACGACGAGCACGTGGCCGCGGTCGCGGATCGGCGCGGTCCCCGCCATGTGTAGGGTGCAGTCGCAATCGGACGACCGCAGGAGGCCCGGCAGCTCCACCTGTTCCCAGACGTGACCACGCGTCCGCCCCCGGTGGACAGGCGTGTAGCCAGGCAGCTCGGGGGGAGGATTCACCCCGGCGGGCAGGTAGAGCGACGACGACGGAAGGAGCCGGCGCCCGACCTCGATCGCGAAGCGCTGGACCCCGGTTCGGTGCGCTCCGTAGAACCGGCCGTTGAGCGCGATCCTCATGGCCGCGCCTCACCCTTCCCACGGTCGAGCGCGAGCGCCATCGCCCCGAGCAGGATGATGTACTGCCCCACCCCGTGGGAGAACGACCATTCGAACACCCCTACCACGCAGGCCGTGGTCAGGGACCAGAGCAGCGCTCGGCGAAGGCTGGCCTGCTCGCGGTCGGCGGCGGAGGCCTCGCCCGTGGGGGACGGAACGTCGGCGAAGGCGCGGAAAGCGGCTCGCCACAGCGTCCAGAGGAGCCAGAGGAGCGCGGCGATCCCGACGATGCCGGTCTCCGCGGCCATGTGGACGTAGAGGTTGTGGGCGGATCCCACATAGTCCCACAGCATCGGCACCCGCGGGCCGAAGTCCGCGAGGGCATCGCCGAACCCGCCGGGTCCCACGCCGAACACCGGGTTGGCGCGGAACATCATCGTGCCGATGAGCGTCAGCACGAGCCGCTGTCCGGCCGCGAGCTGGCCATCGATGCTGGTGAACCGCGCGCTGATCGCGCCGCCAGAGGCCAGCTCGACGGCCAGTACCGCGAGGGCGATGGCGAGCCATACGCGGAGCACGAATCCACGGCGCCCGCGGAAGAGCAGGATCAGCGTGGCAGCACTCACCGCGACCCAGCTTCCTCGCGAGAAGCTCGCGGCCAGGCCGGCGGCGGCACAGGCCACGCCCGCCCAGGCCAGCACACGCCCGCGACGGGTGGCGACGACCTGCGTCGCGTGAACGGCGAAGGGGATCCCGAGCGCCATGAACATTCCGAGCTCGTTCGGCCAGCCAAAACCGAGCGTGGCCCGGTTGATCGTCCCTCCCCAGGTGAAGGCGCTGGGCAGCAGGCCCAGGCCCTGTAGCGCGGCGAGGAATCCTCCGACCCCCGCGGCGGCCGCGAGGAGCAGTGCGAGGTCGGGTACTCCGCGTGGTCTGCGGCGCAGCTCCGTAGTCGCGATCGCGAGGAGCGAGAGGAGCAGCGCCCAGTTGACGACTTCGCGGGCGGCGGCACCCGGGTCTCGCGCGACGGCCGCCGACAGGGTCACCGAGCCGAACAGCGCCACCGTGGCGGCGAGTGGCCGGCCCCGCAGCTCGATCTCGCGGCGGTCGAGCGCGGCCCGCAGGAGCCAGGCGAACACCACGGCGGCGGTCACACCGGCGGCAGGGGCGAGGCGTATGCTCGCCGAGGCGTAGGGCGCCGGGGCCGCCAGGGATAGCACGAGCAGGGTCAGCCAGTCGATCCAGCCCGCGAGCAGCAGGATCATCAGGCCGAGGGCACCAAGCGCGACTCCGACCATCGCGAAGCTCTCGCCCGCCCCGAGGACCCCCGCCGCGCCGAGGATGGCACCCGTGCCGATCAGCGTCACCGCCGCCGCGCCGGTCAGCGGCTCCGCGTCGAGGCGGACGTGGGAGCGCGCGCAGGTCAGGGAAGCGGCTGTGATCATCCCCTCCTCCTGGCGAGGAGCGACGTGTAGAACGCGACGGTCTCGGACGCCACGCGCTTCTGCGAGAACCGATCGACGGCCCGCTCCCTTCCGGCGAGTGAGAGCCGAGCGCGGAGCGCGGGGTCCGCTGCCAGCGCCGCCAGGGCGTCCCGGAGCGCCTCGACGTCCCCCTCGGGGAAAAGCAGTCCCGCGTCGCCCACGACGTGCGGGATCTCGCCCGACCGCGATCCGACGACCGGGACCCCGCAGGCCATCGCCTCGACCAGGATGCGGCCGAATTGCTCCGCCCAGGTGGGAGTGGTGAGGGATGGAAGAGCCAGGGTGTCGAGGCCGGCGAGCCAGCCGGGCATGGAGGTCGAGGGGATCGAACCGCTGAAATGGACGCGCTCCGCGATGCCGAGGGAGATGGCGAGCGCGCGCAGGGCGGGCTCTTCCGGACCGGTCCCGGCGACCACGAGGCGGGTATCGGCGGCCATCGACGCAACCGCTTGAAGCAGCAGCTGGACTCCCTTCTCCGGCACCAGCCGCCCGCCGAAGCCGACGACGAAATCGCTCGGGCCGGCCCCGAGGGCGGTCCTGGCGGTGTCCCTCGCGGCCGGATCCGGACGGAACCGATCGACGTCCACGCCGAACTGCGGGATGACCGCGAGAGGACCCTCGTATCCGCCATCGCGGAGGACGCGGGCCGCGGCCGGTGTACCCGTGATCGCTCCATCGGCGAGCCGGTAGACGGTCGACCGGAGGCGCTCGAACGGCGGCGGGAGGCGCTTCGCCAGGTTCTGCCAGCCGAAGAAGAGGACGGGGATACCGGACCGACGCGCCAGCCTGACCGCCTGCAGCGTGACGAGACTGTACGGTTCTTCATCGATATGGACGATGTCGGGCCGCTCGTCGCGCAGTATCGTTGCGAGGGACGGATAGACGTGGAAGTGATTGCGGCCGTGGAAGAGCACCGGCGCCTGACGGATGGCGACGGGGATCCCGTTGACCGCCTCGACGGGCTGTGACCCCCACCGCCGCGGAATGACCGCGACGACGTCCGCAGCGTCGCGCATGGCGACGAGCTTCGTCCGGTACTCGGCGACGACGAGCGCCTTGGAGATGTACAGGACCTTCATCGCTCGATCCGCCGCCAGAGGAGGGCGGTCAACGCGAGAGCGAGGAGAATCTCGGTGACGAGCGACACCATCGCCGCACCGGTGGCGCCGTAGGCGCGGATGGCGGGCACGTTGAGGGCGACGCTCACGATGGCCGCCAGACCGAAGAGCGCGCCGGCCGGGCGCATCAGGTCTGCGCCGGCGCATGCCGAGAGCGCGAACATGTTGATCCCACGGGCGGCGACGACTGGAGCGAGCAGCGCGACGAGGGGGATGGCGGCCGTGTAGGCCTCTCCATAGAGACCCGTGACGAGGATGTCGCGGAAGACGAACAGCGCCGTCGACGCGAGGATGCCGAGCAGCGCGAAGAGGCCGAGGAGGCGCAGCGTCCCGGAGTCGCGGCTGGCACGATTCCGGGCGAAGTGAGGCAGCAGGGCTCCGGCTCCGGCGAGAGCGAGGGCCTGCGAGACGTCCAGGAAGCGTCCGGCGGCCCCGTAGATGCCGACCTCGGTCGGTGCTCGGAGGCCCGCGAGGATCAGCACGTCGGCGCGGTAGTATATGGTCGTCGCGACGAAGGTGACGGCGAACGGGACCAACCCGCGCAGGAGCGCCGCGACCTCGGCGGCCCGCGGGCGAGGCGGCCGGCGGATGGCGGGAGGGGCCCGGCGGAGCAGGTGCGCGAACGATGCCGTCTGTCCGATCGCGGGGGCAATGCACAACCAGAGGACGCTGCGCGTGACGAGGACGAGCACAACGCCCAGGGCACCGCTGACGATTCCGAACAGTGCGCTCGCCTGCGTCCAGACGTGCATGTGCTCGATGCCCTGGAAATAGGCGGCGAGGTTCTCGACGAACGCGCCAATCGCGTAGGAGATGGCGAGGATCGCGGCGGCGCCGACGACGGTCGGGGAGTACCCGAGGGCGGGGGTGAGCGCGATGGCGACGACCATCAACAGGATCATCACGGCCTTCGCGGCGTGCGCATGGCCGATGAGCTCGGGTGCTCGTGCCGGATCGCGGGCGACCTCGCGGACCAGGAGCGGCTGCATCCCCGCGGTGGCGACGATGCTGGCGACCACGGCGGCGGTGGCGGCGGTGGTGTAGAGGCCGAACTCGCGGGCGCCGAGGAACCGCGCCGCAACGACAGCGGCAGCGAACGTCAGCGCACGCGGGACGGCGTAGGCCAGGACCAGCGCCGCCGCGTTCCCGATGACGAGCCGCCGCGAGAAGACCGTCGACGTCGCCAGCGTCGGAGCGGACAACGTCAGTCCTCCTGCCCCGAGAGGAGGGCGGGAAAGGTGTTCAGCAGGATGCGCAGGTCGCCCGCGAGGCTGCGGGTGCGGAGATACTCGAGCTCAACGTAGGCGCGCTCCGGGTAGGGCGGTCGCTGGCGGCCACGGCAGGTCCATGCGCCGGTGACACCCGGGGGGACGCTCAGGAGCACGGAACGGTCGCCACCGTAGTGCACGAGCTCCTCTTCGACGACCGGACGGGGCCCGACGAGCGACATCGTTCCGTTCAGCACGTTCACGAGCTGGGGCAACTCGTCCACGTGGGTTCGCCGGAGCCAGGCACCGACGCGGGTGACACGAGGATCCTCGCGGACCGGGAGCTTGAAGCCATTGCGGGCGTGGCGATCCCGGAGTTCGGGATCATGTCGGAGACGTTCCTCGGCGTCGGGGTCCATCGTCCGCAGCTTCCAGCAGCGGAACGGCTGCCCGTTGCGGCCCACGCGGACATGGCCGAAGAAGACGGGTCGCCCCGAGCCGATCAGCACCACCAGCATTCCGAAGAGGAGGACCGGCAGGCAGACGATCAGGAGGAGCAGGGCCAGCGTGACGTCGATGACGCGGCGCAGCGTCTCGTTCCGTTCCGCCGGCGCGATGATGATCGGTCGGGGACGGCGTCGCCGTAGGACTACGCTCATACGCGGTCGGGCGCGTCGCGGTCGTCGAGCACCACGATGACCCCCGCCGGGTCCGCACCGGCCTCCCGGAGGAGCAGGCTGGCACGGGCCGCATCCTCCCTTCGGGTGACGCCGTCCCGGACCACCAGCACGACCTCGGTATCGTCGCGGGCGGCGTCGGCGGCGAGCAGGGCCTTGGCGTACGAGTCGATCGTGGGGCCGAGCTGGATCTCCGGTGGCGAGGCTAAATCACTGCCGAGGGTGCCGTTGTCACCGCCCCCCGCTTCCGCGCCGATATCGGTGGAAAGCGGGCCGGACGCGAGCGCTGAGGAAGGATCGATGGCTCGCAGTCCCGGTGCGATTCCGGGCATGGCCACCGCGGGCGGTGCCGGCGGACCGGACCGCGTGGACGACCTGTCGCCGCTGCCGCGACCGTTCGGCCCTCCGCCGACCGGGACATCGGTCGCGCCGGGGAGTCCACCGTTCCGCAGGGCCCGCGCGGCTAGCTCCGCCGCGCCCGACCCGTCGACGCCCGCCAGCAGGAGCCTCACCGGCGTTGACCCGTTACGGCGGAAGACGACCTCCCTGGGCGACCGCGGTCCAGTTTGTTCGCCAGCCGCCGGAAGCATGGCCAGGACGGGAGCGCCAGTTACCTCGCGGGCGTCGTGGAAGCCACGGATGGACCTGTCCGCCCGCTCCACCACGGCCATCGCGAGGAGCCCGAAGCCGGTGCCGAGCAGGATCCCGAGCGCGAGACCGAGTTTCTTGCGCGGCCAGACGGGCTTGAAGAGGAGCGCAGGCGGGTCGACCACCTGCACGCTCGCAAAGGAGAGTGCGTTACGCAGCGCTTCCTGCCGCAGCCGCTGGTCGGTGAACAGGTAGACTTCGGAGAGCTGTCGCAGCGTCCGCTGGCGGCGCTGCAGCTCGATGGCGTCGGAGGGGACCTGGCGCAGCACGGCTTCGAGCTCCGCGCGCTGCGCCTCGAGCAGCCGGATCCCGTCGGCGACGCCGTCGCGGTATTGCGACAGCAGCCACCGCATCGACGAATCCAGGAAGAGGATCTGCTGCTCAATGGCGCGGACGGAATCATCCTCCGCCGTTCGCCGGCCGCTGAGCGCGATGCGCCGCTGCTCTAGGCCGATCAACTGGGTGAGGATGTCCCCGAGCGTCTGGTTCTCGAGGAAGGTCGGGTGCGCTACGAGCCCGGCCCACGCCGCCGAGGGATCGGTCGCGGCAGACAGACGTGACAGCACCTCATCGGTCCTGGCTAGCTCCATCCGCGCCCGCTCGAGCGCCGCCACGATCTCGCTGTGGCGCTCGACGAACGCGTCGCTCTGGGCCTCGGGAGCGATCATGCCGGCCTCACGCTGGAACCCCTCGAGGGCTACCTCCTCCCGGCGGAGCTCATCGAGGGTCTGCTCGGCGACGACCCGCAGCGAGTCGGTGGTCTGACCGCTCTCCCGACGCTGGAGCTCCATCCTAAGCGCCATGTAGTGCTCGGAAGCCGAATTCACTACCGCGAGTGCGAGCCCCGGATCGGGGGAGGCGTAGGCGATCCGCACCAGGTTGGCCTCCCGGCGCTTGCGCTCCGCCGCCAGCTTTCCCGTGGTCTGCCGCACCGCCTCGCCGAAGGGGATGGTGCGCAGCTCCACCGACTCCGGCCCTGGGCGGCGCGGGAGGAAGGACATCCGCAACCCCCCGAACTCGACGTCGGCCCCGGGAGCGAACTCGCCGATGGTTACCTGCCGGGGCTCCGTCCGGGTGACGCGCACGGAGCCTGAAGGCAGCCACTCGAGCCGGTACTTCGCCTCCCCGGCTTCGCCGGTCGAGCGGAGATAGGCGAAGAGCGAGTCCCGCTGCCACCCCCGGGGCGCGACGAGCCGCGCGTCGAGGGCGTTGTCGCGCACGACGTTCTCGACGACCGTCCGGCTGCCGAGCAGCTCCAGCTCGTTCGCGAACGGGTCGCCCGTCATCTGCTGGAACAGCGAGAACAGTCCCGACGGCGAACCGGCCTGGACCGGGGAGACTCCCCCGAGCGCCGGTGCGGCGCCGATCCGTAGGGATGCCTCCGCCCGCCACACGGGCCGCACCAGGAAGACGAGCGCCGCCGAAATGGTGGTGAGGATCACGAACACCGCGGCCCCCACGCGCCATCGCCGACGGATGACGCCCGTCCACCCGGACGCGAACTCCTCCCGCGAGTCCGCCGGAGGCGGGAAGAGCCAGGAACGCTTCGGCCCGCTCATCATCGCAGCAGCAGCGCGGTAACCGCCGCGACGACGATGGACGCCCCCGCGCCCACCAGCGTCGGAAGGTTTTCCTTCGCCCACCCGCGGCGGCCGACGACGATCCGATCACCGGAGTGGAACCGCTCGGCCATGGTGGGTGAGTCCGCCGACAGCCGCGAGCGGATCTCCCGCCCCTCGCGGACGAGGCTGACACCGTTCGGGTCGCCGGAGGGGGTCAGGCCGCCGGCCAGCGCAAGCACATCGGCGAGGTTCTGCGTCGGATCCACGGCGAAGAGGCCCGGCTGACGCACCTCCCCCAGCACAGCCACGCGGATCAGCGGCACCACCTGGATCTCGGGATCGACCAGGATCCTGGCGTATCGTTGCTGGATTTCCCGCTCCACCTCGCCGAACTCCCGCGCCCCGACGGTTACGAAGCCGATCTCGGGCAGCAGTACGGCACCAGACTCGACGATCGGATACTCTCCGGCCAGCTCCGGTTCGTCCCGGATCGCGAGGCGAATCTGGTCGCCGGGTCGCAGGCGGATCTCGGCTGAGGATTGTGCGGTGGCTACGTCGGCTAACGTCAGAAGGGAAAGGCAGATGAGTGCAGTGGCGCGCATTTCCCGGGTCGGGCGAGAGTGTTCATCTGGATCCAGACGAGTGAATCCGATGGGCCGGGCTTTGGTTCCTGATCGGTCTGCGGCCGCGATGGCGCCGGTCGGCCGGGCGTTGGGTGAAGGGTCGTAGGGAGCGCGGACTGGCTGGCTGTCAGGCTTGCCTCCCGAAGTGGGAGCCCGACGGAGGCCGTCGACGCGAGGAATCAGCGGAGTTGTTTCGGAGGCGCCAAGGAGAGGTCCGGCGCACGGCCGCCGCAGACGCCTGCGGAGAAGGGACTAGTGGCCTGTTTCCGCTGTCGGATAGCGTATCTAACTCCTTTGTCACCCGGAACGCAGTCGATGGGCGTGCACTTCCTCGAACGATACAGCGTTTTGAAGTCACCCAAACAGGCCACTGCGAAGTACGGCTATGGCTCAGCGTCCGACGAGGTTCGTCGCACATGGTGCCCCACTCTCGGGAGGTAGAGCCGGACTGCGGTTGTGCATGGCGCGGATGAGAGAAGCGATGGGACGAGAGTACCCGTTGATCGGGTCGCCGATGCGTGGCCTTGCCGACTGAGTCCCTCGGGGCGGATGTCCAGGATTCGAAGTGAGAGGTTCGTTCAGGGTGCTGAAATCGACGCGGCCTGGGAACCACCCCCGCGAAGAAACGAGCTCTGAAGGATCCCCAGCACCTGACCGAGATCGGGTGAGACGGTGAGATCCCAGCATCCACCCACCGCCAAGGCGTTCACCACCGCGGGCAGGTCCTCGAGGAAGTGGTCGAACCCGGGATCGACGGTCGAGCGAACGCGATCGAGCGCCTCGTCCGCGCCGATCGGCCGGATCGCCGCACGATCGCCCCGTGTCAGCAGGCAGAGAGCGCCGCGATCGGCGGCCAGCGCGAAGGAGCCTGGAGGCGGAAGTAGCGCCGCTTTCGACTTCCCGTTCCGGATAGACTGGCCAGCATAGGTGACCGGGACGCGGTCGATCGGCCGCCGACTCACCGGCTGGCGACCCGCGGTATCGCTGAACGCCCGCCCGGTACCCTCGACGCGAATCGGCCGCGGGTAACCCCACACGCGTGCCGCGGGTTCGACCTGCACGTAAACGGCATCGTCCGAAAGGATGGGAAGACCCGCCTCCAGGGCGGCGAGAGCTAGCGTGCTCTTCCCCACCCCGCTCCCACCCGCGAGCACGACGCCCGTGTCACCAACCAGAACGCCCGCCGCGTGGATTGGCACGCGCCCGGATCGCGTCAGCAGGAACAGGAGGATGGGATCGATGAGATCGGCCGCCATCTGGGCCGCGTCGCGCGGAGCCTCTTCGTACACCACACAAGTCGCCCGCCGGGATGTGGCGTCGGCCACGGCGGACACGCCTCTCCCCACGAGTCGCAGCGATGGCCCATCGACTTCGATCGACGGTTCGGACTGGATCGGCGGATTCGCGGATACGTGGTCCTCCGCCGACCCGGCCGTTCGACGCCCGTGGATCTGAATCTGGATCTCGGGTGGGGCGTTCCCGGACCGCATCGGCCCCGGACCTGCCGCTTTCCACGCGGATAGCGCCTCCGCCCACGCCTCCAGCAAGGACTGCTCGCCGCAGGCGACCCTCACGCGTACTCCCATCACCCACATTTCCATCGAGCTCATCCTCTCGTTACGCCAGGACTCGAGTGGGTGCGACACAACGGGATTGCTTTCCTGGGCGCCTCCCGGCGGCTCCTCTTCGCGCGGCTTCTCAGGCCTGAGCAACGAGGCGGGACCATTCGCTCGCGATCACAACACCGAGCCTGACCCGGTCATCGCGAGCGTTGCGAATCAGCCGGCCCCCCTCCGAACCGCGCCCCGCCTCGAACGTCGGGTCCCCACGGTGCCCATCGACAATGGAACCGCTGAACCCCCGCCGCGGGTTTCCAGATCGATACCGAGGACACCTCCTTCTCCCGTCGACCCGATCGGGACGCTGATGATCCTGCTCGCGCACGCCTACTTCCTTCGGAACGACCCGAAGCAGTTCGCGCGAATGAAGCCGTACTCCCCGCTGTCCACGCTGCTGGCCGCTTCCCTCCTACGCGAGCGCGGATTCACCGTCAGCCTGTTCGACGCGATGCTGGCCCCGGACGTCGAGGCGTTCGAGATGATGCTCGACGAGGTGCGTCCGTCGCTGGTCGGGATCCTGGAGGACAACTTCAACTACCTGACGAAGATGTGCACCCTGCGGACGCGGGAGGCGGCCATCGCGATGATCGCGGCCGCCCGCCAGCGCGGGTGCACCGTCGTCATCAACGGATCGGATGCCACGGACCACCCCGCAATCTACCTGCGGGCCGGCGCCGACGCCGTGATCCTGGGGGAGAGCGAAGAGGCGATGGTCGACGTGGCGGAGGCTGTCCGGGAGGGCGGCTCCGCCGCGCTCGGCGGTATCCCGGGGCTGGCGCTGCGAGGCCCGACCGCGGGTGTGCGATACACGCCGTCGCGGCCGGGACTGGCCGACCTCGATCGGCT
The DNA here is from genome assembly GCA_964544905.1 of uncultured Gemmatimonas sp. GTDB lineage: Bacteria > Gemmatimonadota > Gemmatimonadetes > Longimicrobiales > Longimicrobiaceae > WHSP01. The sequence continues at coordinate 19,818 of CAZJEH010000002.1, read as the reverse complement.
CCCCTTCCCCGCCTGGGACCTTGTAGACGTCGACGCGTATCGGGGTGCGTGGCACGAGGCGCATGGCCGGCTGTCCTGGAACATGGCCACCTCGCGCGGCTGCCCGTACGGGTGCAACTGGTGCGCGAAGCCCATCTTCGGCCGCCGCTACGCGCAACGTTCCCCCGCCAACGTGGCGCTCGAGATGCGGCGGCTCAAGGACGAGATCGGCCCGGACCACATCTGGTTCGCGGACGACATCTTCGGTCTGACCCCCCGATGGATCAAGGAGTTCGCGCGCGAGGTCCAGCGCCAGGGCGCACGGACGCCGTTCATGATCCAGTCGAGGGTCAACCTGATGTCGCCCGAGGGCGTGTCGGCGCTCGCGTCGGCCGGGGCCGAAGAGGTCTGGCTCGGGGTCGAATCGGGGTCGCAGAAGATCCTCGACGCCATGGAGAAGGGCACGCGGGTCGAGGAGGCCCGCGCCGCCACCCGGGCGCTGAAGGCTCAAGGCATTCGCGTCTGCTGGTTCATCCAGCTCGGCTACCCGTCGGAGACCTGGAGCGATCTGCTTCGGACCCGCGACCTGATCCGCGAGGAGAAGCCGGACGACATCGGGGTGTCGGTCGCCTATCCACTGCCGGGCACGAAGTTCCACGAGCGCGTGCGTGTTCAGCTGGGCGCCAAGCGGAACTGGGAGGATACGGATGAGCTGGCGATGCTTTTCGACGGCACGTACAGCACGGCCTTCTATCGGCGAATACGGGACGTACTCCACCTCGAGGCACGCACGGGGCACCCGGCGGAGGGCCGCTGGGCAGAGCTGGAGCGTGAGGAGCGCCAGCACCGCTCACCCAACCCGATGATGCTCGCATCCACGTGAGCGATCCATCAACCGTGGAATCCCCTGCCCGGACCGCTGTCACTGTCGATCAGGCCACAACAGGCCCGGATGCGCTCGGCTCGGCGCACGTCGACCACCCGGAGCTGCCCCCCGCGGTGGCCGCGTTCGACGCCGTCGCGGAGGTTTTCGACTCGCGCTACGGGGGATGGCTCAGCGTCACAGCGCAGCGACGCGCGGTGCGCCGCGTGCTGGCGCATGCATTCCCGGTCGGAGCCCGGGTGCTGGAGGTCGGCGGGGGAACGGGCGACGACGCACACTGGCTCGCCTCGCAGGGACGCCGGGTCCTGATGACCGATGCGTCGCCGCGCATGGTGGAAGCCGCGAGCCGGAAGCTCACGCGGGTCGGCGCCCCCACCGCGATCGTCGCAGCCGAGGACCTCGGCCGGCTCGCCGCCGACCGCGCCACCGCGGGCCTTCCTCGCTTCGACGGCGCGTTCTCGAACTTCGCCGCCCTCAACTGCGTGTCCTCGCTGCGGCCGGTCGCCGAGGGGCTGGCCGCCCTGCTCGAGCCCGACGCGCAGCTGTGCATCGTCCTGTTCGGGGCGTTTCCGCCGGGGGAGGTTATCGTTCAGCTCGCGAAGCGAGACCCGCGGGCCGCCTTCCGCCGACTCCGGACCGGGCCCGTCGAGGCGCGGCTGGGGGGACACGACTTCACCGTACGATATCATCGACCCGGGGACGTCGCGCGGGCCTTCCGCCCGTGGTTCCGACTCGTGGAACGTGTCGGTATCGGCGTATTCGTGCCGCCGAGCGCGGCCGAACCGTGGATCTCCCGGCATCCCCGGCTGCTTTCGGCACTCGAAGCGATGGACCGCCTGGTGGAGCGGCCATTGGCCCTCCTGGGAGACCACGTCCTCTACCGCTTCAGCCGCACAACGGCACCGGCGACAGCGCGTCGAGGGTGACGGATCGATCAGGAGCCGACCGTGGACCAGCGAGCCTTCCATCGCCGTCGATTCCCGCAACCGGGCCCCGAATCGACGGGCAGAACCGGTTGCGAGCCCTTTCCGGCGGGCCCTGCGGCGTGGTGTTACCCTGGGGTTCGCCCCGCCGCACGTCGAGAGAACACTCGCGGGCCGTACACCCAGGGCGCCGGTAGTCGTCTGTCTGATCGAGATACGGCAGGATCAGCGATGCACCACCCACTCCAGGCTTTCCGCGATGCATACGCCGCCCATCGGCGCGATGAGGGCCGCGCCTACGCCCCCCACGAGCTGGTCGCGCTCCCCTACCTTCGCTCCGGGCCGCAGGCAGGCCAATGGTCGATCCGGGCCCGTACCTACAGCCTTTTCGAGCAGCGGCTGCTCCGCGGACGGAACGGCGCCGCGCCACCGGCCCTGGACATCCTCGACCTGGGCGCGGGCAACGGCTGGCTCTCGTACCGTGCCAGCCAGCTCGGCCACCGCGTCGTCGCCCTCGACATCCGCACCGACGAAGTCGACGGACTGGGCGCCGCGGCCCGTTACTTCGAGTTCCTCGAGTCGCCCTTCGAGCGGGTCTGCGCGTCGTTCGAAGCGCTTCCCTTCGCGCGGGGGAGTTTCGATGTCGCCGTGTTCAACGCCTCGCTGCACTACGCGTTGAACCTCGCGCGGACGCTGCGCGAGGCGCGTCGCGTGGTCAAATCCCACGGCCGCATCGTCATCCTCGATTCGCCGTTCTACCCGACCGAAGCGCAAGGGGCCGAAATGGTCGCCCAGAAGCGGCTGAACGCGTGGCAGCTCTTCGGCGACCGCGCCGACGAACTGATGGGTCTACCCTTCATCGAGTTTCTGACCGTCGAACGATTGACGGAGGCCTCCAACGGCATCGGTCTCGAGTGGCGCCGGTACCGGGTCGGATATCCGCTCCGGTACGAGCTCCGTCCTCTGCTCGCCCGGGTCAGGCGCCGGCGCGCCCCGTCCAGGTTCGACCTGTGGGAAGCCATCGTCCCATGATCATCTTCATCAATCCTCGTTCGACGCGGCCGAAGAACCGGCGCTTCCCGCTATCGGTGATGGCGATCGGCGCCGCGCTCCCGGAGGGTGTGACCTGGGAGATCATCGACGGCAACCGGCCGAGCGTCGATGTCTTCGGTTCGGTCGTCGACTTCGTGGAGTCGCGCAAGGGGACCGCGGACCCGGTAACCGCTGTCGCCTTGACGGTCATGCCCGGGCCCCAGCTCACCAGCGCCGTCCCGCTAAGCCGCCGTATCAAGGAGCGCTACCCGCGTCTGCCGATCGTGTGGGGCGGGAACTTCCCCAGCCTCTATCCGACCCCGGTGCTGAACGCCGCGTACGTCGACTGGGCCGTGCGCGGCCAGGGGGAGCACACGTTCGTCGAGCTGCTGGAGGTGATCGATGGTCGACGCGACCCCGCCACCGTCGCCGGGCTCGCCTACCGGGACGCGGACGGCTCCCACCGTATCAACCGCGAGCGCCACTGGGTCGGACCCGACGAGCTGCCCGCCCCGCCTTACAACCGTATCCCCGTCGAGGACTACCTGCACCCGACCTTCCTCGGACGCCGGTCGGGCGTGTACCAGGCGTCGATCGGGTGCCCGTACGGCTGCAACTTCTGCGGTGTGATCTCCGTCTTCGGAAGCCGCGAGAAGCAGCAGTCGCCGGCGCGCACGGCCTCCCACCTCACGTATCTGGCGCACCGCCACGGGATGGACTCCGTCCACTTCTACGACAACAACTTCTTCATCACCGAGGAGCACGCGCGCGAACTGGCCGAGCGTTTGATTCCGCTCGGCCTGCACTGGTGGTGCGAGGCCCGGGTCGACGCCCTGCTCCGATTCTCCGACAGCACCTGGCGCCTCCTCCGGCGGGCGGGGCTGACGATGGTCTTCTGCGGCGCCGAATCCGGTTCCGACGAGGTGCTCCGGAAGATGAACAAGAAGATCACCACCGCGCAGATCGCCGAAGTCGCCGCGCGGACGCGGGAATACGACATCATCCCCGAGTTTTCGTTCGTCTTCGGCGACCCGGACGAGCCGGAGCGCGAAATCGAGAACACGCTCGCGTTCATCAGGCGGCTGAAGGTGATCAACCCCCGGATGGAGCTGATCACGTACTTCTACACGCCGACCCCGCAGAGGCGGGGGACATACGGGGGGGTCGATCCGCTCGCTGGAACCCCCGAGACGCTTGAGGAGTGGATCGAGCCGCAATGGGTCGCGTGGATGACCCATGAGGACCCGCAGGTCCCCTGGCTCGACCGGCGACTGAAGGCGCGCGTGGAGGACTTCGAGCTGGTGCTCAGGAGCCGGTTCCCGTCGGTGAACGATCGCAGGACGCGGGGATGGGGGAAGGCGCTCGCCCGGATGATCGCCAAGCGGAGGTGGGAACGGGAGGATTACCGGGATCCGCGGATCCTGCGGCTCGTTCGCTCACTGGCGCAGATTCCGGCTGACGATCGCCAGGCCTACGGGCACCTTCGGGCGGCCACGAACGGTGCTTGACACGTGAGTGCTCTTCCCGCCGCCGCCGCGTATCGGCTCTGGGCGCCGAACTACGAGCCGGAGACAGCGGTCTCCTATCTGGAGAACCTCGTCGTCGAGCGGCTGGGTCACCGCACCGAGGGGCGTCGGCTGCTGGATGTCGGGTGCGGGACCGGAAGACGCCTGCGGGCGTGCGCGGCGGCACTGAGGGTGGGGGTCGATCTGACTCTGGAGATGATCGTCGCCAGCAGCTCCGGTGCTTCGCTCCGCTCGGCCGATGGACCCGGACCAGCGACCCTGACGGCCGGGTCTCCCTCCGGTCTCCTCCTCCTCTCCGCCGACGCGCGTAAACTCCCCTTCCCCGACGGCGCGTTCGACCTCGTGTGGTGCCGGCTCATGATCGGCCACGTGCCCGATCCGACCGATCTCTACGCCGAGATCGCGCGGGTCTGCCGGGCCGGGGGATCGCTCGTCGTCACCGACCTGCACCCGGCCGCCGCGGCCGCCGGCCACCGCCGGACCTTCCGCGACGCGGCGGGGGGACTTCGTGAGGTCGAACACTACGTGCACACGCTCGAACGCCACGTCGCGCTGGCCGGGGCCGTTGGTCTCGAGCTGCGGCGATCGATGGATGGGACCGTCGGGCCGGAGATCCGCACCTTCTACGCGGCCGCCGACAGGCTGGACGCGTACCGGCAGCAGATCGGGTCGCCCCTCGTCCTGGCGCTCGATCTCCGGAAGCGTTGAGTCCCGTGAGGGTGCTCGTGCGGACGGCGAACCAGGCCATCGCCTTCGAGGGCGGTCGGATCATCCCGCCGGAGGGTCCCTTCGACATCACGCTTTCGGTCCCGGACGGCCAGATCCTGCCGGGGCTGATCAATGTCCACGACCACCTCCATCGCAATCATTACGGCAGGCTTGGCGCGCCTCCGTATCGCAACGCGTACGAGTGGGGAGAGGACATCCATCATCGGTTCGCCGGCGCTATCGCGGAGGGGAGACGCCTGCCGCGCCGGGACGCACTGCTGCGCGGTGCGTGGAAGAACCTTCTCGCAGGCGTCACCACGGTCGTCCACCACGACCCCTGGGAGCGCGACTTCGAGGTGGACTTCCCGCTCCGGGTCGTTCCCGTCCGTGGCGCCCACTCGGTTCGGGGACTCGAGGGGACCGAGCCATGGGGAAGGTCGGATGGGGACGTCGCGTCGAGGATGTGGAAGGCGCCGGTTGATGTGTCCCGGCAGCGTTCTCGACGTGATCGAACCGGGGATGATGCGGAGATCTCAGGTAAGGACGGCCCGCAGCCATTCGCCATCCACGTGGCCGAGGGCGTCGACGAGGAGGCGGCGCAGGAAGTCAGGGTCCTGGAGGGCTGGAACCTGGTGAACCGGGAC
>CAZJEH010000002.1:0-14113 GCA_964544905.1 uncultured Gemmatimonas sp. | reverse complement strand
ACCGGGACCTGCTCGCGGTGCACCTGGTGGGAGCCGACGACGACGGTATAGCGCGGTTGCGCGCGGCGGGTGCAGCGATCGTCTGGTGTCCCTCGTCGAACCATTTCCTGTTCGGACGGTCGGCTCCGGCTGCACTGCTCGCTGATGGCGTGGACGTCCTGGTCGGAAGCGATTCGCTCCTGACGGCTTCGGGGGACTTGCTGGACGAGTTGCGATACGCGCGGGCTCTGCAGGCCGTCTCCGACGAGCGGTTGCGAGACTCCGTGGGCAGGACGGCCGCCGCTCGGCTCGGCCTCCCCGAACCGTCGCTGGAGCCGGGAGAGGCCGCGGATCTCGTCGTCCTCCGTCGAAAGCTGCTCGAGGCGTCGGCGGAAGATGTCGCGGTCGTTGTCGCGGGCGGTGTGATCCGTGTGCTGGACCCGTGCCTTGCGCCGGCGCTCGGCACGTGGAGCGGACAGGGGACGATGATTGAATTGCGCGGCGGGGTCGAACGCTGGGTGGATCAGCGCTCCACGGCGCCGCGGATGACGCGCCAGGCCCGATCTCGGTAGATGCCGGCCAGTCTTCGCAGTGAGCGGCCGGCCGGGGCGGGCCACAAGCCGTGAGCGACGCGGAGGACGAACTCGGTCGACGACCCCGCCCACATCAACCGCTCCGCGAGCGACAATGGGCGATCGATCCGCTGAGCGGTCCCCGGGCTGACTGAGTCGATCACGCGTCGCATCGCTGGGGTGGCGGCTTCCCGCAATCGAGACAGGACGGGTGACGGTACAGTGCCGGGGAGTAGCCGCTCGCTGAGGGAGAGCGCCGGGAAGGCGAACCGTGCGGCGTCGGTGGCTTCCGTCAGCGACAGGAAGTCATCCCAGTCGAGCCGTCCCCGCTCGGTGTCCTTCCCGATCACCAGGCAAAGCTCGACGAGGCGGATGAGCGACAGCGAGTGCAGCCCCTCCGAAGCATGCGTCGCGAGGAGCAGCGTCAGGAGCGGCTGAGAGAGCACACGCCGCGGCGATGCCGGGGGAGCTCCGGTCCCGAGGTGTTCCTCGATCGTCGCGAGAACCTCGTCGAACCGGATCCGCCGCACGCCGAAGAACTCTCGATCGAGCGACGCGTGGAGGTCGACCGAGTACGGGTCGTCCGCGTGGGACAGCCAGAGGGACCTTGGAACACCCGGATCGTTGGGTGGGACCCAGTCGGACCGAAGTGGTCTGCCCTGGCGCGCGCGCTCTCGGAATCCGGCGGCACGCAGCACGCGGCTGGCGGCGTCGAACTCCCGTCGAGCGACGAAGATGTCGATGTCGGTGACCGGCCGGGCAGCGGGATCGGGGAAGTACACCGTGCTGGCGTGCATCCCCTTGAGGACGACCGGTCGGAGTCCGGCGGCGGTCATGCCGGCGAGCAGCCCTTCCAGGGTCGCCGTGAGGGCGGACATTCGCCGCGCGTTGTGGCTGCGATGCACCTCGAGCACGGCCGCGTTCTCCGGGGACGCCTCCAGCAGCCCGTGCGCGACCCAGTGTCCGAGCAGTGGGCCGGTCCCTGACGTGTAGCCTGCCAGACTGAGAACGCGGTTCGGGATCTCGGGAAGCACGGCGTGGTTTTCCTCCCTGAGCAGCGCGCTCACCACTCCTTCGATGGCCTTCAGGGCGCGCCTCCAGTCCGACGGGGAGACTTCCGGCCATAGCCATGCCGGCTCCCCCCTCCGGCGGGCTTCTGCGATCCGGCTCCTCACCTCCTCAGGGTCGGTGTCGAACCCGTCGACGGGAAGCAGGTCAGCGATCATGCCGCCGTCCCGCTCGGCTGCTCCGCTACTTCCGCCCCGAGTGGCTCGAGCTGCAGCAGGAAACCATGTCGACGAGCGAACCTCCGGCCGATCCGCGTCACTGCTTCGCACGGGTCGCAGGCGAGCAGGTCCTCCATGTCCGCGTTCCAGGGGAAGAGGGTGCGCCGGTCCGAACGCCCGGCGTAGCCGCTCCGATAGGCCTCTTCCGCCGAGAGTCCGGATATTCCGGCTCTCGTGGCCACGTCGTCCCGGACGAAGAACGCATTGTTGTACTGCAGCCCCTCGAGCCGATATCCGGCTGTGGAGAGGACGTCCAGGGCGCCGGCGAGCGAGCAGCCGTAGAAGTGGCTCTCGTCCCACTCGAACGTCGGCGAGTAGCGCACCGCGAATCGCACGGGAGGCGGGATCTTTTCGTTGACCTCCATGTCGATGACGAGCGGCCGGAAACCGGCAGCGAGAATCGCCGCCACCACGTCGAGATCGAACGAGTCGATGTCCAGATTGAGAAGCTGAAAGTCGAGGGGAACGCCGTGTTTTCGGAGGAGGTCCGCGACGCCGTCCGGTGTGACCCGGCGTGGGTCCGTCGCGACCCCAGCGAAGTCGCGGTAGGCGTGGCGGAGGAGCGAAAAGCGGGCAGGGTCGCACTCGACAGCCAGACCGCGCCACCCGTGATCGCGGAAGAGCGGCAGCGTCGTGGAGGAGTTGACCCCGTCCCCGGCGGCGATGTCCACGGCGAAACCGTCGTCCAGCATCGCCAACCGGGTCAGCAGCCCACGCAGGTACGGCCACTCGCTCGCGTACGACGGATCGTCGACCATCGTCGCGAGCTGGGCGTGTCTGGCGAGTCGGCGGTCGGTGATGAGCCCTGCCCGCAGTCCCGCTAGCGCTCGCCCCCAGCGGCTGAGTCGCGCCCTACGCCACAGACTGTATACCGGGAGCGGTAAACGCCCGGCTCCCCGCACCGTGCTCGTCATCATGCTGGACGAACCCTGGTCACGCGGCCCCGGGTTCCCGCGCCGGACAGCGCGCTCCAGCCGAAGGAGTAGCCCGCACTGCTCTCGGTCCCGCGCTTCGATACAGGCCGAACACCGCTGGATCGTACCTCTCGGGCCGCCTATGTTCATCCCGATGAACCCCATCGGGTTGCCCCTGGACCCGGCGTGGGAACGGTTTGACTCCTGCATGAAGCGGCGGGCGGCCGACCCTTTCGGGCGGCATGGGGCCGGGGCGCGGGTCTCGGCTGCTCAGCCGCGCGACCCACCGCCCCACGAAGTCCGGGCTTTGCCCATCCTCAGCACTGACCGACACGGGAACCTACCGCCATGAGAGCGATGCGACTCGCAGTAGCCGGAGCGCGACTGGCTCTCGCCGAGTTGCCAGTACCCGCCCCCGGACCCGATCAGGTCCTCCTTCGTGTGCGGGCGTGCGCAGTGTGCCGCACGGACCTGCACATCGTCGACGGGGAACTCCCCAACCCTGCCCTTCCGCTCGTGCCCGGCCACGAAATCGTCGGTGAGGTGACGAAGGTCGGCGAGCGAGTGCAGGGGTTCGAGGTCGGCCAGCGGGTCGGCGTGCCGTGGCTGGGATGGACCTGCGGGGAATGTCGGTACTGTCGGTCGGGGCGGGAGAATCTTTGCGGCCGGGCGCGATACACCGGGTACGACATGGACGGGGGATACGCGGAGTACGCCATCGCGGATGCCCGGTACTGCTTCCCGATCCCCGATCGATACGACGATGCCCACGCGGCGCCGCTCCTCTGCGCCGGACTGATCGGCTATCGCTCGTTGCGCGCCGCCGGGGATGCGGATCGCCTCGGCATCTACGGCTTCGGCGCTGCCGCTCACATCACGGCGCAGGTGGCTCACGCGCAGGGCCGACGGGTGTTCGCGTTCACCCGGCCGGGAGACGCGGCCACCCAGGCGTTTGCGCGAGATCTCGGCGCGGAGTGGGCGGGCGGCTCCGACGAAGCCCCGCCGGAGGAACTGGACGCGGCGATCATCTTCGCCCCGGTGGGCTCGCTCGTCCCGGCGGCGCTGAGGGCCGTGGCGCGCGGGGGCACCGTAGTAGCCGGCGGCATCCACATGAGCGACATCCCCAGCTTTCCCTACGAGATCCTGTGGGGCGAACGCGTTCTGCGCTCCGTCGCCAACCTCACCCGCCGGGACGGTCAGGAGTTCCTGGCCATCGCCGGATCGACCCCGATCCGGACCGTCGTCCAGGAACGGCCGCTGGAGCAGGCGAATGAGGCCCTCGACGATCTGAGGGCGGGGAGGGTCGAGGGCGCCATCGTACTCATCCCCTGAGAGTGCACCGGCGGCAGCCAGGGGAGAGTCCGGATACCAGTCGGCGCGCGGGAGGTGCAGACTCCTCGGCTGCGCTCAGACTGACAGGAAGGTCGAGAGGCGGGCAGGAAAGTGCTGCGGGCAAGGCCTGCGAGGGTCAGGGTCGGCGCTCCCCAGGTCGCCAGACGTCATCCCCCAGGCGGCCAGGAATCCAGGAAGAAGGCCGCCCACCCCTGCCGGCGGCGAGCGGCCATCGTCACCCCAACCCGCGCCGTCCTACCCCTGCGGCGCGGGCGGCTCCGGCATGGACTCCACCTGCGCGTCGCCAGCCGCGGCCTCCGGCTTCGCGACCCGCGCCACCCGCGCCCGCCCTCGCGCCCCGGCCTCGTCGCCGCCGACACCGGCCGCCACCGCCACGCCATCGCCCTCCTCCTCCGGGACGAACCGCATGACCCCGTCCGGGAACTGCACCCCTCCGACCTCCCGCATCACCTCCATCACCGGCGGGAACACCGAGGCCAGGTCCTTCACGAACCTCGCCGCGCCCCCGTACTTCTCGCCGTTGCCGTTCGCGCCGCCCGCACCCTCCCAGACCACGACCTTGTCGAACTTCACGTTGGCGATCGCCTGGGCCGCGCTCTGCGCGAGGTTGTCCAGGTGCTCCAGCATCAGGAGCCGGTAGGCCGCATCGGCCCCGCCGCACGCCTCGACGATCGCCTTCAGGCCCTCGCCCTTCTTGGCGAGCTTCTCGTACTCGCCCTGCGCCTCCGCCCGTAGCCGGGCGAGGATCGCCGCCGCCTCGGCCGCCGCCTGGATCTTCCGGCTCTCCCCCTCCGCCTCGGCCTCCACGATCCGCCGGGCCTTCTCGGCCTTCGCCGGGGCCTCCAGCTCCGCGCGCCGTTCCGCCTCGACCCGCTCCGCCTCGGCCAGAGCGGCCTTTGCCATCGCGCGGTTCTGCGCCTCCTGGACCGCCGCCTCCGCTACCCGCTTGCGTGTCTCACCGGCCTGATACGCCTCCGCACGCCGGACCTGCAGTTCCGCCTCCGCGGCCGCGATCCTGGCCTTGGCCTGCGCCTCGCCCTGGATGGCTGACGCGTCCGCCGTGGCCACCGCGATTCGACGCTGCTGCTCAGCCTGCGCCTCACCCTCCTTCGCCTTCGCCTCGGCCGCTGCCACCGCGATCCGCTTCTCACGCTCGGCGTCCGCGATCTGCGCATCCCGCTCAGCCGCGGCACGCTGCTGCGCCACCACCGTCTCCTTCTCCAGCTCCGCGACGCGCACCTGCTGGTCCCGCTGCGCTTCCTTCACGCCGATCTCCCGCAGCTTCGCCGCCGCCGCGACCTGGATGGTGCGCTCCTGCTCGGCATTCGCCACCCGGATCTCGCCCAGCTTCTCCTGTTCGGCCACGTCGCCGCGCGCCTTCTGCACCGCCTCCGCCGCCGCCTTCCGCCCGATCGCCTCGATGTACCCGCTCTCGTCGCCCAGGTCCTTGATGTTCACGTTCAGCAGCACGAGCCCGATCTTCTTCAGCTCCGGCTCGAGCGCCGCCTGGATGTGCGCCTGGAACGCATCGCGGTCGCGGTTGATCTCCTCGATCCGCATCGACGCGATCACCTGCCGCATCTGGCCGAAGATGATGTCCGCCGCCTGCACCATGATGTCCTTCTGGGTCAGGCCGAGCAGACGGGTCGCGGCGTTCTGCTGCACCTCCGGCGTCGTCCCGATGGCCACCGTGAACACCGACGGCACCCGCACCCGGATATTCTCGTAGGAGAGCGCGTCGGTCAGGTTGACGTCGACGGTCAGCGGGAGCAGCGACAGGAAGTCGGCCTGCTGGATCACCGGCCAGACGAACGCGCCGCCGCCGCTGAGACACTTCGCGGATTGCCCCGCCCCCACCCGTCCCGAGATCACCAGGACCTGGTTCGCCGGACACCGCTTGTACCGGCTGACGAACAGCACCACCATGCTGAGGAAGACGAGCCCGCCGAGCAGGACCGCCATGATCGGCGCCAGCCCCCCGACAGCCTCCGAGAGCTGACCGACCTGCAGAAGCGTCATACTAGCCGTTCGCATCGAGCACCTCTTGGATGGTTGAAGCGGGGATGACTTCGACCGTCTCCGCGTCGACCACGGAAACGACGACCACGGGTGTGCCGCTCGGCAGTGCCTCTCGCGACGTCGTCACCGCCGCGAGCTCCACTGTGCGACCCTGCAGCGCAAGCTGGACCTTGCCCGGCCCGCGCTGCTCGGCCGGGATGGGGACGTAGACCGTCGCGGGCGCGCCGACGGCCGTTGAGACCCTGATGGTGCCGTCGCTCTCCAGCCGCAGCAGTTGCCGCATCAGGAACGCGGTCCCGAAGAGCATGCCGCCTCCGAAGACCAGAGCGGGCAGAAGTGCGATGATACCGGGCATGCCGATCGACTCGCCGAGCAGTCCACCGACGCCGAAGCCCGCGACCCCCGCGGCCACCGAACGCACACTCAGCAGCTCGAGCCCCTCGCCCAGGCCGGCGTGGTCGACGTGCAACCCATCGCCAGCTTCCGCGGCACCAAAACCGAGCAAATTCAGGAGAATCTGGAGGATCAGAACGAATCCCCCCAGGAAGGCGCAGGTCAGGAAGAATGACGTCATCGCGGATGCGCGAGGGGGAAGTGCGCAGGCAGGATCTCGTACCCGTCAAGCTACCTGATCACCCACAGGATCGCAACTCGGGAGCCGCGGGGATCGGTGGAGTTCCTTGGCGACCTCGCGGCTTCTCGCGAGTACCTATCGGATTGACACGTCCGGCGCGGGAGGCCTATCGTACCGGATCGTACGGAGGCTGCAGTCTCGCCCATCCCGGCCCGCCTGAGTCGACGGGAACCGACCCATCCATCATCGTCGTCCGAGGGAGAGAACCCGATGAACGCACGTCTACTGGTGGCATCGGCGATCCTGCCGTTGCTCGTACCCGTGGTCTCGGCCCAACCGGCCGCGGCGCAGCCCGGCGGCCCGGGGGCGCAGCAGGTGGTGGTGCGTCCGCTGGCTGAGCGCATCGTCAGCGCGGACCCCAGCCAGTACCGGCGCCAGACCAACGTGCACGGCGGCGCCGGCCCGATGGCCTACATGTCGATGTTTGGCGCGAACACGCTGCGGAGCAATCTCTACTTCCTTCACCGCGGCGTCATCGAGCCGGGCGGCGGAATCGGGCACCACTTCCATAACGCGACCGAGGAGATGTTCGTCATCCTCAGCGAGGGGGAAGTGGAGTTCACGATCGACGGCCGCACGTCGCGGGTTCGGACACCCGCTGGAGCGCCCACGGTGATGGGCCACTCGCACGCGATCCGCAACCCCATGGACCGGCCGGTCGAGTGGATGAACATCAACGTGAGCGCGGTGAAGGGTGAGTACGACGCCTTCGACCTGGGCGACCCGCGGGTGGGCGTGGATCTGGACCCCGTGCCGGTCTTCATGACCATGCAGCTGGACAAGTCGCTGCTACGCGAGGTCCAAGGCCTCAACGGCGGGCGAGGGGCAGCACAGTACCGGCGGGCGCTCCAGCCGACGGTGTTCCGGACCACCTGGGCCTACGTGGACCATCTCGTCCTGCCGCCGGGTAGCTCCCAGGGGATGCACAGGCACACGGGCGTCGAGGAGTTCTACTACGTCATCTCCGGCAACGGCACGATGCGCGTGGACAACCAGACGGCGCAGGTGAAGAAGGACGACGCCATCCCCATCCACCTCGCCGAGGTGCACGGCATCGAGAACACCGGCAGCGAGCCGCTCGAGCTGATGATCGTGGGGATCGCCACGTCGATGGAGAAGAACCTCGAGACGATCGACGTAGCGCAATAGAAGATCGTCGCAGCGCGGAGCACGTCGTAACCGGCGGACAGGATTTGGGATCCCGGCAGACGGCGCCCTCGACGGGGCGTCGGTCGAGTTGGCCCGACCCGACACCATCCGCCACAGGAGCTGAGGAGCTATATAGCTTCAGGAGACGTGCTCCGCCGCTGGACCTCCGGACCTACAGAACCTGCGACACCCGATCGTTGTGGCGGCTCGGATCAGCCCGGCCGCCGCTTCGTGGCCCCCGACGGATTCAGTATCCGCAGTGCCCGGAGTACCCATCGAAAAATCGGGCAACGCTGTAACTTCGAGAGATCTGCGATCTCCGTTGACCCTCAACCGCTGCGCTATGAACGGAAGTGTCGTTCGGCGGCTCTGCGCCGCCCTGGCCCGCGGCGCGAAGCCCGGGCTGATCCCGATGTTGCTGGTGGCGTCCGCCTGCTCGTCCGGCACCAGTTCGCCAGGTACCCGTATCGCCGCGACGGATGAGAGCCCCGCCGGCGCCCCCTGGCACCGCACCTGGCTGGACTACGGCGGCGGCCCCGACCAGTCCAAGTACGTCACGCTCACCCAGATCGACCGCTCGAACGTCAACCAGCTCGAGGTGGCGTGGTTCTACCCCACCGGCGACGAGGTCTCCTACAACTTCAATCCGATCATCGCCAACGGGATGATGTACGTGTTGGCGAAGAACAACTCCCTCGTCGCGCTGAATGCGGCCACGGGTGAGGAGATCTGGATCCACGCCAACCTGCGCGGGCTGGGCCGGCGCGGCATCAACTACTGGCAGAGCGAGGACGGCTCCGACCGGCGTCTCCTCATCCAGCTGAACGACTATCTGCAGGCCATCGACGCGAATACCGGTCAGTCGATCCTGACGTTCGGGGACAACGGGCTGGTCGACCTGAAACAGGGCCTGGCTCCGCGCGATCCGGCGACGGTGACGCGCGGGCAGTCGGGGACGCCCGGCGTGGTCTGGAAGGACCTGATCATCCTCGGCTCGGCGCCGGGCGAGAACTACATGGCGGCTCCCGGCCACATCCGCGCATACAACGTGGTGACGGGCGAGCTGGTGTGGACGTTCCACACCGTCCCGCAGCCGGGAGAGTTCGGCTACGAGACATGGCCGCCCGACGCGTACAAGTACGTCGGCGGTGTGAACGTCTGGGGCGAGCTGTCGGTGGATGTCGAGCGAGGGATCGTCTTCGCCGGCACCGGATCGCCCAACTACGACTTCTACGGCGCGGACCGTCACGGTGCCAACCTCTTCGGGAACACGCTGCTGGCGCTGGACGCGCGCACCGGTGAGCGTATCTGGCACTATCAGCTGGTGCACCACGACCTGCGCGACTACGACTTGGCAGCCGCCCCGCAGCTTGTGACCGTCAACCACGACGGCCGGCAGATCGACGCCGTGGCGGTGGCCACGAAGCAGGGATTCCTCTACGCGTTCAACCGCGAAACCGGCGAGCCGCTCTGGCCGATCGAGGAACGGCCGGTGCCCCAGAGCGACGTCCCGGGCGAGCAGTCCTGGCCGACGCAGCCGTTCCCGACCGTCCTGCCGCCGTTCGCGCGCCAGTCGATGACCTCCGCGGACCTGAACCCGATGCTGACGCCGGAGGAGCGGGCTCTCTGGACGGCCAGGATCGACTCGCTGGTGGCGAAGGGAAGGATGGGCGTGTTCACGCCGCTCTCGCACACTGACTGGACCATCGCCATACCCGGCACCACGGGCGGGGCGAACTTCGGCCAGACGGCGGCGAATCCCGAGCGCGGGCTGGTGTTCGTCATCTCCAACGACTGGCCGTCCTTCTACCAGGAGATGGAATTGCGGCGCCCGGATGACCCCCCACCGGCGCAGGGCGGGTTCGGTGGCTTCGGCGGCGGTGGTGGACCGGGGGGACCGGGCGGTGGCGCCGGCGCGGCTGCACTGATCGCGCAGGGCGAGCAGCTGTACCAGGCGAACTGCCAGGTCTGCCACGCCGCGAACCGGGCAGGGATGGGTGCAGCGCCGTCGCTGCTCGGCATCGAGACGCGCTACGGGCTGGCGGACCTCCAGGCGCTGCTCCGTAGCGGACGGGGCAAGATGCCGCCGTTCCCGAACCTGACCGAAGACGAGGTCCGCGCGCTCCACCGCTACCTCGGCGGGAGCGCGGACGGGTCCATCGTGGCGGTCCCGGAAGGACCGGTCGTGGCCTCCGGCGGCGCACCCGGCGGGCTGCTGCCGCGTGAGACCGAGGCCCTGCCGAGCGCTCCCCGCTATGGCACTCTCTACCCGGAAGGGACGAACGCTCCCACCGACCGATACTTCATCCGCGGGTACGGGCAGGAGTACGCCCACGTCATCAGCCCGCCCTGGTCGTCGATCACGGCGTACGACCTGAACACGGGCACGATCAAGTGGCAGCGCCCGCTCGGGACGGACAAGCTGGCGGCCGAGTTCGGGCTCCAGAATACCGGCGTGCCCGAGACACTTCGCAACGGGATGGTCGTGACCTCGACGGGATTGGTGTTCTCGAACGCGAAGGACGGGAGGATCTACGCGTTCGACCAGGATACCGGGGAGGAGCTGTGGTCGGCGGAGCTGCCGGCGGGGAGTGAGGGCATCCCCGCGATGTACGAGGCGGACGGCCGACAGTTCCTGGTGGTCGCGGCGACCACCCCGATCACCTGGGTGCGACGGACGCGCGACGATCGGGAACTCCGGCGCGGGTATGTCGCGTTCGCCCTGCCGCAACAGGCGACGCGGCAGCAGAACTGACGTTCGGCGGGACCGACCACGACCGGGCCGGTGCCCACACGGGCGCCGGCCCGGTTTTTCGCGCGCATCGGGCGCTGTCTTTGTGCCGGGCGGCGTGGCAGGCTTAGGTTTCCGGGACGGTGTCCCGGGTGCGCAACCGTCCAGGGTACCGTTGGCGCGTCGACAAGCGGCATGACGCGGAGCCGCAGAACCGCGGAGGGCTCGCCCGACGGGAAGTTCGATGGTTCCACGGAGCGCCCAGAGGAGAACGAGGGGCATCGGAGGGGGCGGCTGGGGCGAAGGGGAACTGGATGCGCCACTGACTGACTGGATGTACCACTCCCTGAATCGGCGGGTGACTGGATGGTCGCCGGGGCCGAGCGCCCGAACGCATTGGATGAAGCGCTGGATGAAGGTTTGGTTGGATCCGAGGGGAAAGTAGTCGTTTGGATGTGATCCGGAGACGGAGTGCCGAGAATCGTTGATATGCCCGAAGCCGCACCCTGCCGACTGCACCTGTTGAAAGCCACCGAGGCGCCGGTGGCCTGCGTCATCCGGCGCGGACCGTCGAGCTGGTTCCACATTGCGCTCTGGCACTACGATGCCGGGATCGTGGAGCACGGTGCCTGGACGAAGATCAAGCTGTATCCCGAGCGATGCGGAATATCGCCAGACGGGAAGCGGCTCGCCGTGTTCGCGCTCGGCGGGGAGTGGGGGACGTACTTCGCCGTCTCGCGGGCGCCGTGGCTGCACGCGCTGGCCGCTTGGCGCACGGTCGGCACCTGGACGACGGGCGCCGATTTCGAGCCGGATGGGACCATCGTCCTCGCCGGCTGCTCGGGAGAGACGCCCCTCCACGGCGCGTACCCGGACCCGGTCGTCTGCCAGCCGATCGATACCCATTGGGTGCAGGCGCGGCTGTTTCGCGAGCTACGAACGGGATGGGAGCTGGCAGCCCTGAAGCGCGGCGGCGTGGCACAGCGGGTAGCTGAACCGTGGGTCGAGGAACTCCCCTCGCCAATCGACCTCCACCCGGACTCGGTCGTGGCGACGAAGCCCGCGGGCAACTCGACGGACCGCGCCCTGGTGCTCGTTTCGCTCCATGAGCGGCACCGCGAGTACTACCTGCGCGACGGTGGCCGGCTGCTCGAGCTCCCTGACGTCACCGTCGCCGAATGGGCCACCGATGGCCGCATCATTGCCGCCACGCGCACCGGCCTGCTCCGGATCCACGACGCTTCCCTGGCCACCGCCTGGGAGTACGACATGAACACCGTGACCCCGGATCCCGCGCCCGCCCCGGCCTGGGCAACGGTCTGGTGGTGACGCACGGTCGTCCGCTCCACCTTCCATCCTCGCCGGAGCGTTTCCTTCCGCTAAGCCCTTCCTGTCCTTTTACATCCGCGATCTGACCACTCGCCCGACCCCGTCGCGGCTCGGCAGCTTCGCGTGATATTTGCTGTTGACCTCCGCGCCTTCGCGCGCAACTGTTGCGGAGAGACCGATCCCGGCGCGCGAGAGCGGGACGACCTCCCTTTTTGCTTCCGACACACTTCCCTACGAGGTCAGCATGGACATCCTCCAAGCGATCACCAGCTCGGGAAAAGGCGCGGCGATCGACCAACTCGCCCGGCAGTTCGGCCTTGACCGTCAGCAGGCATCCTCCGCCGTCGGCGCTCTGTTGCCCGCGGTCGCCGCGGGGATGAAGCGCAACGCCTCCAGCCAGACGGGCCTCTCGAGCCTGCTCGGCGCCCTCGCGAGCGGGAAGCACCAGGCCTACCTCGACGACCCTTCGTCCCTGGCTCAGCCTTCGACGACCGAGGACGGCAATGCCATCCTCGGACACGTCTTCGGCAGCAAGGAGGTCAGCCGCCAGGTAGCGTCGCGCGCGGCGCAGTCCACGGGGCTGGACCCCAACCTGCTGAAGAAGATGCTACCGCTGGTCGCGGCCATCGCGATGGGTGGAATGGCGAAGCAGACCCGGGCTACCGGCGGTGGCGCGGCGGGCGGCGCGGGAGTGATGTCCATGCTCGAACCGCTCCTCGACCGTGACCGCGACGGCTCCATGATGGACGACCTGGCAGGTGTTGTCGGCGGGTTCCTCCGGGGGCGAGGGAACTAACCGCCCTCGCGTTCACTTCCTCACAATCGCAGCGGAGGCATCGTCATGTCGGTCGCGAAGATATCCGAGATCAGCTCCACCTCGCCGCACAGCTTCGAGGACGCCATTCAGAAGGGGATCGAGAGGGCGACGAAGACGCTTCGGAACGTTCGGAGCGCGTGGATCAAGGAGCAGCACGTGCGGGTGACGGACGGACGCCCGTCGGAGTACCAGGTCAACATGATGGTCACGTTCGTGCTCGACGACTGATCCGCCGAGCGAGGCGGGGTCGGGAAACCGGCCCCGCCAGCCCGCCGAGCGTCACATCCCCTGCCCCGCGCTCACCCTCCGGTAGCCCAGCAGGAACACGGCCGCCATAAGCACGATGAGGAAGACGCCGTACGCGGCGGCGCCGCCGAAGTCGAACTCCCGCAACTCCGACAGGATCGCCATCGAGATGGGCCGGGTCCGCTGCGTGTAGAGCAGGATCGACGCGACGAACTCGCCCAGCGCCGTCACGAATGCGAGCAGCGCCCCGGCCGCCAGGCCCGGCAGGACCAGCGGCAGCGCCACTCTCCGCATCGTCGTCGCCCAGGAGGCGCCGAGCGACGCGGACGCCTCCTCGAGGGCGGGGTCGAACTGCCGGAAGCTCGCCAGCGCCGCCCGCGTGACCAGCGGGATGTTGCGGATGAAATACGCCAGCGGCAGGATCGCGAAGGTGCCGACCAGCACGAACCGCCCGGCCAGCGGTTGGTTGACGCTGAAGGTCGAGGCGAGGGCGATCGCCAGGACCGTCCCGGGGAGCGCCCACGGCAGGATCACCAGCGCGCCGAGCAGGCCCTTCGCGCGGAAGCTCCGCCGCACCAGCAGGTACGCCACGACGAACGCGAGCACGACGTTGGCGATGGTCGCCATCGTCGCCATCTGCAGCGAGTTGAGGATCGGCGTCAGCATCTCCGGGTCCGAGAATAGCGACGCGTAGTTGCGCGCCGAGTACTCCGGCGGGAAGAGCTGGGTCGTCCACGTCCCCTCGGGGACGAACGAGACGAGCAGCACGGTCGCGTGCGGAAGCAGGAGAACGCCCGTCAGCACCCACGCGAACACCGACAGCGCCGCCCGCCCGCGCCGGTCGGGGACGACGGTCGCCACACCCCCAGCGCCCCCCTTCCCCGCCCCGGTATACTCCCGCCGCGCCTCGTAGTACTGCATCGCGGCGAGGAACATGATCGACGCGGCAGCCAGGATCACCGTCTCCACGGCCGCCATCTGCAGGTCGCCGTTCAGCTTGCTGACGAAGATCTGGGTCGACAGCACGCGGAACCCGCCGCCGAAGATGTAGGGGGCGCTGAACGACCCCATCGAGGTCATGAAG
>CAZJEH010000001.1:0-55131 GCA_964544905.1 uncultured Gemmatimonas sp. | reverse complement strand
CCTGCAAGCCGACCTCGACGAGGTGCTGTTCGACCCGCCCGTCGACCTCATCGAGTCCGTAGAGCCGGGCGTAGAAGCGGAGGTTCTCCGCCGCCGTGAGCTGGCCGTAGAGGAAGGTCTGATGGGAGAGCACGCCGATGCGACGGCGCCACGCGTGCTCGTCACGGTCGAGCTGCACACCGGCGAGCCTCACCTCACCGGAGGTCGGTCGGAGCGACCCGGCCAGCAGACGCAGCAGGGTGGTCTTGCCTGCCCCGTTCGGGCCGAAGAGGGTCAGGAACTCGCCGGCCGCGAGTGCGAAAGACACCCCGTTGACTGCGGGTTGGTGCCCGAACCATTTCTCCAGGGCAACCGCCTCGAGCAGGACCTCCACGGCCGACGCCTGGGCGGGCGCGCCGGTCAGGTCAGCCGCCGTCCGCACCCCGCGCAGAACCGGCTCCCGGGTGGGTTGACGAAACCGCACGTGTGGCGTCGAGGCCGATCGTCGGCGCGCGGCGCGTCGGCGGCCTTCAGCGCCTCCAATGCTTCGGCCTCGAGCCGCGAGCGCATCTCCTCGTAGTCGACCTCGTCCAGCTTACCGGCGGCGTGATCGTACTCGACATCCTTGAGCGCGGCGAGGGCCACCCGCTTCCGTGCCTCGCGCTCCAGCGTCGCTGTCGGTATCGGATCACTCACCATTCGCCAGCGACGGAAGAGAATGGGATGCGCTACCCACATGGCGGCGATGATAGCCAGCACGACCGCGGCGATCAGGAGGTTCATATCTCCTCTTCGCCGGAATCCTGCCACTCGCGGAGGGCGGCTGCGAGCTTCTCGCGATCCTGATCGTTGACCGTCGGGGTCGAGGCGACCGGGGGTTCCGCGCGGCGACTGGACCGTAGCCAGCCGATCACGATGGCGAGGCCTGCGAGGAAGGCGAGTGGCGGGATGATCCAGGCCCAGAGGCCCACGCCCGAGCGACGCGGCAGGGCGCGCCACTCCTCGCCATGGCGGGACAGCATCCACTCGACGATGTCGTCGGCCGGCATGCCCTGAGCGGCCAGGTCATAGATGCTGTCGCGAAGCGCCGCTGCCTGAGAGCTCGTACAGGTCTCCAGCATGAACCCCGGGCAGTAGGGCGATCGCAGCTGCGCGATGGCGCGCCGCGCCTCGTCCGCGTTCGGGCGCTCCCCCACTCCCTGCGCGAGCACAGCGCCGGAGACCAAGGCGAGCAGCGCGAGCAGGATCCAGCAGGCGCGGATCCCGGCGATTGGCATCCGCCTGGCGATGGTCGCCGCGGAGCCGGTCACGGAGCCGCGGGACGGGAACATCGGCATCACACCTCCGCGAGGACTCGCTCCGGCCGGACTCCCCCGGTCCCAGCCGCGCGCCGCGCGGTGCTAGATGGCGTCTGCGTCGGGGCGGTCGGCCACATCGCGAACAGCGTTCCCAGGGCCATGATGATCCCCCCCAACCAGATCCACGGCACCAGCGGGTTCACCAGGATCCGGAAGGTGGCCATCGGCCGCGGGTTGGTGCCCTGCACGAAGCCCATGCTGTCATCGATCGCGGCGAGGATGAGGTACAGATCCTCGTTCCAGGCGCGTCGTACTCCGACGTTGGTGCTAAGCTCGCCGCGCTGACGATAGAACACGTGCTCCGGCGTCATCACGGCGATCCGGCGGCCTTCGCGTTCCACCACTACGGATGCCACCAGCTTTGTCGCATTCGTCACATCGTACGCGGACAGGTCCTGGTAGGTCAGCCGGTACGTATGACCGAAGGGGGATTCGATCTCCGTGCTCTCACCCGGGAGCAGCGCGACCTGCCGTTCGACGTCGTATGCCGAGCCGGCGAAGCCCATGAAGATCAGCACCAGCCCGACGTGCACCACGTAGCCGCCGTAGCGTCGCCGGTTGCGTTGCATCAGGTGCAGGAATGCGCGGGCGTACCCCTCCCCTTCTATCGACGCTCTGGCGCGTGTCCCTTTCTGGAACTCCACCACTACCGTCGCGAGGGTGAACGCCCCGAGCGCGAAAGTGAGGATGACGTCCCGATGGCGAACGCCCGCGAAGTAGAACGCCGCGGCGACCAGAGAGCCGATCGCGAGCGGCAGCGCGAAGTTACGCTTGAGGTTCCGCGGACTCGCCTTCCGCCACGCTATGATCGGCCCAATTCCCAGCAGCGCCAGCAAAATGAGCCCGATCGGGATCGTCACGTGATTGAAGAACGGGGGACCGACGGCGATCTTCTGCCCCAGAAAGCCCTCCGAGATCAGCGGGAACAACGTCCCCCACATCACCGCGAACATCGCCCCGACGAAGAGGAAGTTGTTCGCCACGAAGGCCGCCTCCCTGGACAGGAAGGACTCCATCGCGTTGTCGGGCACGAGCTGATTTCGCCGCCACCAGACCAGGAGCGAGCAACCGACGGTCGCCACGCTCATGAACCCGAGGAAGATGAAGGCGATGTCGAGGTTCTGGGCGAAGGAATGTACGGACTCGATCAGCCCCGACCGGGTCAGGAACGTCGCGAAGATGCAAAGCAGGAACGTGCCGAGGACGAGCAGCATGTTCCACATCTTCAACATCCCTCGCTTCTCCTGGATCATCACGGAGTGGAGGAATGCCGTAGCGGTCAGCCAGGGAAGCAACGACGCGTTCTCGACCGGGTCCCAGAACCAGTAGCCGCCCCACCCGAGTTCCACGTACGCCCACATCATCCCGAAGATGATGCCGTTGGTCAGGAAGAACCACGACAGCAACGTCCAGCGTCGGGTCGTGGTGATCCAGGTGCTATCGAGGCGGCCGCTCAGCAGGGCTGCGATGGCGAAAGCGAAGGGAATTGTGAACGCGGTGAAGCCGAGGTACAGCGTCGGTGGATGAATCGTCATCCAGAAGCTCTGAAGCTGCGGATTGAGCCCCTGGCCGTCCGCCGGTGTCCACGGCAGGAGCCGGAACGGGTTGGACACGGTGACGATGACGCCGAGGAAGAACGCGAGCACCAGCAGGATCGTGCTCGCGACGTAAGGCATGAACTCGCGGTTGCGATTGCGGTTCTGGAAGACGGTCAGCGTGCCGAACAGACTCAGCAGAAGCGCCCAGAAGACGAGCGATCCGGTCTGGCCCGCCCAGAGGCCGGCTACCTTGTAGAAGGTGGCGAGCTCGCGGTTCGAGTAGCCTGCGACGTACTGGTATCGGTATTCGTTCCCGAGGAAGGCGATGATGATCGCGGCCGACGCGATCGCCAGGAGCCCGAATACCGCGACGAGGGAGCGTTCGCCGGAAAGGACGAGATCGCCGCGGCGCGCTCGCCCCCCGATAAACGCAGCGCCCGCCCCCCAGACCGCGAGAACGAGCGCAACCCAGAGGGCGATTTCACCGATTTGCGTCACGAAAGGTAGTCCTCGGCCCCCGCTTCGTAGCGTGACCCGCACTTGGTGAGGACGGTCGTGGCGCGAAAGACGCCGTCCGCGCCCATCCTTCCTTCAGCGACCACGTCCACACCTTCCTCGAAGGTTTCCGGCAGGGGGCCCTGGTAGGTGACCGGGAAGGAGGTCGTGCCGTCTTCGATGTCCACGATTTCGAACCGCAGGTCGAGTGTGCGGTTGTCATACTGGACGGTGCCCGCGGCCACTCGACCTCCGACCCTCACGCCCACCTGATGGTACTCGGCATCGGCCGCGACCAGCGCCACGAGCTCCGACGGAGTGTGGAAGTAGAGCTGCGACTCGGCCATGCCGGTCACCATCAGGTAACCGATTGTGGCAGCTACGACCACCCCGCCGATGAGGAACTTGCGTTGCTTCTTCACGACAACCTCCGCCTGGCGAAGATCACGGTTCGAACTTTCAAATATACGCAACACCCGTTGCGGATGAAAGGCCGACCGGCTGGGGCTGCCCGCATCTTTCAACCGTTCAGCAACGAGTCGATCGGTCCGGCCAGCTGGACATCGCCCTCCATCGGAAGCCACCCGGCGAACGCGTTGTCCTCGTCGACCAGGAACATCTTCGGTTCGATGACCTCGTCGGTCAGGACGAACGCCACGATGATGACCTTGTCGCCCCGCTGGAAATGCCGCGCGGCGGCGCCGTTGACGACGATCTCACCCGACCCCTCGGCGAGCGGAATGGCGTACGTCTCGATCCGTGCCCCCGTCGACACGTTCCAGACCGCCACCTTCTCGCCAGGGATGATGTCCGCCAACCGGAGCAGGCGGGCGTCTATACCGATACTGCCGACGTAGTCGAGATCGGCCCGGGTAACCGTCGCGTGATGTATCTTCGATTTGCAGATCGAGCGGAGTTGCATCGAACCCGTTGTCCACGTCCGTTGTCATCCCATGATGCCGCTTTGGCATCCTCGACGGGCGAACACGAGGCCGCCCGTGCCTATCGCGCCCTGGCTGCGCGGGCCGATCACCCATCGGCGCGCCACTCGAGTCCGACGGTGATACTGCGCCCGGGAGCCGGGTTTCCGATGACGTCGAGGTAGCTCTCATCGATGGCATTGTGGATGTCCATCAAGAGCCGGACACCGCGAAGCGAGAGCGCTCCACGCCCATCAACCCGCATATACCCTGCCTCCCCCGCACGGCGCTCGCGTACTCCTCGCACGCCGATCTCGATCATGTCCGCGAACGACCGGTCGACTGCCAGCGAGAAGTGGTCGAGCTGAGGGCGCAAGGCGTACTTCGATTCGAATCCGTCGGTGCTGCTGGTACCCACGGAGGTCCATGCCCCCCGCGTCCGCAGGCGGAACCCTCCGACGTCCGACAGCTCCAGCTCGCCCTCGACCCCGTGGAACTCCGCCGACTCGACGTTCCGCGTCATCCAGACGGCTGTTTCGTCCCCCAGTGGCCGCGCCCAGTCGATCAGTTCCTTTGCTGATCGTACGAAGGCGGTCGCCGAGAATCGGACGCTCCTCGCCGGGTAGAGGTCCAGCCCGGCGTCCACGCTCCACGCCCGCTCCGGCACGAGATCGGCATTCCCGACGTTCCCGCCCACCTGGGGATAGTATCGCTCGGTCCAAGTGGGGGCGCGGAACGACCGCCCCACCGAAGAGCGAACCCGCATGGCCGGGGACAGCCGCCACGCCCCGGAGAGCCCCGGTGACACAACGACAGAGCCCGTAATGAGCCGATCCGCCCGCAGCCCGAACGATCCGGCCAATGCTTCGGGCCGGCCGATCGCCGCCTCGAAGGAGGCTGCGGCCGTCCATTCGCGCCGATCACCCAGCGCCGAGCTCTCGATACGGTCGTGGTACCCATGTAGGCCAAGGGCGATCCTCAGGAGGGGCGAGATCGCCATGCGCGCGATGAGTTCCCCGCCGACCTGATCGCTGGTGTGGCTGTTCCGCGAGCCGTCGGGCTGCGCACGGTCGAGCAGGAAGTCGTCCGTGTTGCGGCGGAAGCTCAGACGCGGCTCGATCGATAGGGAGTCGGCAGCGAGCGTCCACCGCGCCGTGGCGGTCGTCGTCCGGATCTCTTCGTAGGACGGATAGGGGCCGTAGAACCTGTCGGCGCCGAAATCTCGCCGGGCGTGGGCAAGGTCCAGACGGAGTGGCTGCCCTGCGACCGGCGCCACGACGCCCAGGCGCGCAGTCGCGATGTCGAAGTCGGTTCCGGAACGGTGGCCGTCGGACCGATGGAAGGAGCCGGCCAGGTCCGCGTCAATGGCCCCCAGCGATTGACGATGCGCTACGGAGCCAAGGACGGTGTCGAAGGTCCCGCGCGAAACGTGAGCGCTTGTGCTCCGTCCTCCTCCACCCTGCCGCGTACGGATGTTGATGACTCCACCCATCGCGTCCGACCCGTACAGCGCCGCTGCCGGGCCGCGCAGGACCTCGATGCGCTCGATCTGATCCAGCGGCACAGCGAGATTCAGGTTGAAGTGCCCCGTCTGCGCGTCGCGGACGCGGACGCCGTCCACCAGCACCAGGACCTGCTCGAAGGAAGATCCGCGGATGGCCACGTCGGCGAGAGCCTGGGAGCGGGGCATCATTTCGACGCCGAACGCCCATTGCAGGACGTCGTTGACCGTGTTCGCCGGCATGGCTCGTATCTCCGCGGCCTCGATGACGTCGACCGCCCGGGTCGAGCCCAGGCTGGCGGATGCCCTCGAGCTGACCTCGACCTGCACGGTGTCCAGGGAAAACGCAGGCTCCTGGGCGTGCGCGGCCGAGGCGACGACCAGGCTGGCCATGAGCGCAGGAGCGAAGGTGCGGAGATGTTGGCGCACGAAAGGATCGGTCGTAGGTCTGCCTGATCCGGCAAAACGCACCGGAGCCGCTACAGCGTACCGTCCGTCTACAGCCCGGGCAAGCCTCCGGACCCGTGCCGACCATCGAAATCGCACGCGGGATCGTCGTGTCGGAGCTGCCTTGGTGTCGCGTGGACAGGTGGACAGACCGGGGGTCGGTCAACCCGGCGGAGATGGGGCCCATCCCCGAAAAACGAAAGAGCGCGCCGTTTCAGCGCGCTCCAACTATGTCAGCGGGCGGTTCTCCCGAACCCTACTGAGCTCGGGCCTGTGCCTGCGCGGTGAACTGGATCGGCTCCAGCTCGGCAAGCTTGGTCGGCAACTCCCGTTCACCCGCCGGCACGTTGTTCAGGGAGAGCATGTACGCCACGATGTCCGCGTACTGCTGCTCGGTGAGGCGCCCCGGAGCATCGTAGGGCATGTTCTCGGAAATGTGGGCGAACAGGTAGGCAATCGAGGCCCCCGACCAGCGGCTCATGAAGGCCGAACTGCCCCATTCGGCGGTCGAGTGACACGCGGAGCAGTTGTCCGCCGCGATCGCCTTGCCCCGATCCGCCTGCTCCGGCGTGTACACGCCATCCCAGATGGTAGCGGCAGGGGAAGCCGATCCGTTCGCCTGGGCGTGCGCCGGTTGAGCGACCGCCGCGACGATCATCGCTCCGAGCAGGAAGAACCACGTCCGCTTCATTCTCTAGCTCCTTGTCAAGCTATCTCGAGAGGCGCGGCGCCCGCCGCGGCTCATCGCGTCGAAAGAATACAGTCCGGACCGCCGACCAACCAGACGCCTTCCCGACCAAGGTCGAACGCGACAGAGCAAAGGGTGATTCGGGGGGTTGCTACCCGGCCGGCGGCGAAATGTTGCGCTCGCGGAAACAAATGTCTCCCTGAGGCCGCTCACCGCACGTTGGCAAGCAGCAGGAACGCGAGCCCCGCACCCGCCAGATCCCAGAACAGATCCTTGATCGAGAAGAACTGTCCGCGCCGGCGATCCGTGATCTCCTTCACCACCCCTGCGGACACCGTGAAGCTCGCGCCAACGATGACGCTTTCGTTCCGATCGAGCCCGGCCACGCGCGCGCCCGTTCCTGCCAGCGAGCCGACCACAAAGCTGGTCACGAAGTGCTTCATCTTGTCCTCGGCGAAGAACGGGTCCGGCACGGTGTCGACCGGCCCGGCCGCGAGTAGGCTGGCGGTCAGGATCGTCTCGATGATCATGGCAACTCTGCGGCCCAGGTTCGCGCGGCGGAGACGGCTCGGTTCCAACCGCGCAGGTGTCGTTCCCGCTCGTCGGTGGTCATGGCGGGGTGGAAGAGCGTGGGCTCTGCGCGCGCGGCGAGGAAGTCTTCCGGCGTTCTCCAGATGCCCAGCGCGAGTCCGGCCAGTCCTGCCGCGCCGTACGCCGTGGTCTCGATCATCGCGGGGCGATGCACGGTTACGCCGAGGAGATCGGACTGAAACTGCATCATCCATCCGTTGCTGGCGGCTCCGCCGTCGACGCGGAGCTCCCGGAGGATGATGCCGCTGTCGGCCTCCATGGCGCGCACCACTTCGTACGTCGAGTGGGCCATCGCTTCCAGCGCCGCCCGGGCGAGGTGGGCAGTCCCCGTACCGCGGGTGAGCCCGACGATGGTTCCGCGGGCAGCGACCTCCCAGTGCGGGGCGCCGAGGCCGGTGAACGCGGGAACGAAGTAGACGCCGTCGTTGGACTCGAGCGAGCGGGCGAGTTGTTCGGTCTCGGGAGCCGACGCGATGACGCCAAGCCCGTCGCGCAACCACTGGACGGCCGCCCCGGCGATGAAGATGGCACCTTCGAGGGCGTACGCGTATTCGCCGCGCGGACCACAGGCTACGGTGGTCAGCAGACCGTGCTCCGAAGCTACCCGCTGGTCGCCGGTGTGAAGGAGGAGGAAAGCGCCCGTACCGTAGGTGTTCTTGCCGAGGCCGGAGGTCCAGCAACCCTGCCCGAACAGGGCCGCCTGCTGGTCACCCGCCGCGCCGGCGATGGGCAACTCGGCTCCGAACTCCGACCCGGCGCTCGTCCCGTAAACCTCGCTGGAGCCGCGGACTTCCGGGAGCAGCGAGGCGGGTACGCCGAAACGGCCGAGCAACGCCGGGTCCCACGCTCGCTGGTCGATGTTGAACAGCAGCGTCCGGGAAGCGT
The DNA here is from genome assembly GCA_964544905.1 of uncultured Gemmatimonas sp. Taxonomy (GTDB): domain Bacteria; phylum Gemmatimonadota; class Gemmatimonadetes; order Longimicrobiales; family Longimicrobiaceae; genus WHSP01. The sequence goes on along the minus strand of CAZJEH010000001.1, from coordinate 46,729 downwards.
TGGTGGGCTCGGTGATGTGCAGGCGGCCGCCGGTGAGCTTCCAGATCAGCCAGGTGTCGATGGTCCCCGCCGCGAGTTCGCCAGCCTCAGCCCTGGCACGCAGTCCGGGCACATGCTCCAGCAGCCAGGTGAGCTTCGTGGCGCTGAAGTAGGGATCGACGACAAGCCCGGTCCGGGAACGGATATCCGTCTCCGCCCCTTCCTCCAGGAGTGATCGACAGAAATCGGCGGTGCGCCGGTCCTGCCACACGATCGCGCGATGAACCGGGCGGCCTGTGGCCCGATCCCAGACCACCACCGTTTCCCGCTGGTTGGTGATTCCGATTCCCGCCAGCGACTCGAGGGACACGCCAGCCGATTCGGCGGCATCGTTCACCGCCTCCCGGGTGGCGGACCAGATCTCGTCGGCGTCGTGCTCAACCCACCCGGGTTGCGGGAAGTACTGGGTGATCTCGCGGTATCCGCGCCCTCGCACCGAGCCGTTGGCGTCGATGACCATGCCCCTGACCCCGGTGGTACCGGCGTCGATCGCCAGGAGCATCCGGCCGCTCGAGGTGCTGGAAGCGGCGCCGCCCATCACCCGCGCCCTGTTCCGTCGGGCACGGGTTGGAGACCCTTCCCGAAGCCGTAACGCCAGCCGGCACGGCTCAGCAGGGAAAGCGTGCGGACAACGGGAAGCCCCATCACCGCGAAGTAGTCGCCGCGGATGGATTCCACCAGCGCCGAACCGTATCCCTGGATGCCGTACGCTCCGGCCTTGTCCATCGGCTCGCCGGTCGCGGCGTACTCCTCACACTCGAGTTGGTCGAGGTGGCGGAAGCGGACGGACACGCGCTCCAGCCCCGAGACCACCATCGAATCCCGCGCGACGGCGACACCCGTGTAGACCTCGTGCTCACGCCCGGAGAGCCGGCGGAGCATGCGGATGGCTTCCGCCTCGTCGCGGGGCTTGCCCAGGACGTCCGAGTCCAGGATGACGATGGTATCCGAGCCGATCACTACCGCGCCGGGGTGCTCCAGGGCGACGGTGATGGCCTTTTCCCGGGCGAGCCGCTCGGCGTGAGCAGCCGGCATCTCGTGGTCGATGTAGGTCTCGTCGACATCCGCGGGAACGATCTCGAAGACCAGACCGAGCCGGCTGAGGAGCTCGGCCCGTCGGGCGGATCGCGAAGCGAGAATCAGGCGGGGTTGCTGGGTCATGAACCGTGGGCCGTGCCGGCCGTGAGGCGCCCTTCCATGGCTGTTGTCATCGCTATCGTTCGAGGATCAGAGTCACCGGGCCGTCGTTGACGAGGTCCACCTCCATCATGGCGCCGAACTCGCCGGTGGCAACGGTGCACCCGCTGTTCCGCAGGGTCTCGATGAAGGCCTCGTAGAGTGGTATGGCGATCTCCGGCGGTGCGGCCTCGACGAAGCTTGGCCTCCGGCCCTTGCGGGTATCGCCGTACAGCGTGAACTGGGAAACGACGAGCAGCTCTCCCCGGACGTCATCGAGCGAAAGGTTCATCTTCCCCGCATTGTCCGGGAAGACGCGGAGGCCGCGGATCCTGTCCGCCATCCACTCGATCGTGGCCGGTCCATCCTCGCGGCGAAAGCCGACGAGCAGGAGAAAGCCCCGACCGATCCGGCCGACCACCTTCCCCGCGATCCTGACTTCGGCGCGGCTGACGCGCTGCAGGACGACCCTCACTCCACGGTCACCGACTTCGCGAGGTTCCGCGGCTGATCGACATCACAACCGCGCAGAACGGCGATGTGGTACGCCAGAAGCTGGAGCGGCACGGTCGCCAGCACCGGCGTCAGGGAATCGTGAGTCCGCGGAATCTGGATGACGTGATCCGCGTACTCTCGCAGCTCCGCGTCTCCCTCCGTAATGACCGCGATGACCCGGCCGCCACGGGCTTTGACCTCCTCGATGTTGGAGCGGACCTTCTCGTAGACGCCGTCCCGCGGAGCGATCACGACGACCGGCATGTTCTCGTCGATCAGTGCGATCGGGCCGTGCTTCATCTCGGCGGCGGGGTACCCTTCCGCGTGGATGTAGGAGATCTCCTTGAGCTTCAGCGCACCTTCGAGCGCGGCGGGGAAGTTGTAGCCGCGTCCGAGGTAGAGGAAGTTCGGATGGTCCTTGTAGGCCTTCGCCAACTCGATGATCGCCGGGTCCAGCTCGAGGATCTCCGCGACCTGTTCGGGGAGCCTGCCGATGGCCTTTACGATCTCGCGCGCCCGGGTCGCGGACAGCGTGCCGCGCAGCCGGCCGAGGTGAACCGTCAGCATCGCGAGAACCACGACCTGGGACGTGAATGCCTTGGTCGACGCGACGCCGATCTCGGGACCTGCGTGGAGATAGATCCCCGCGTCGGTCTCGCGCGCGATCGTGGACCCCACGACGTTGACGATACCCAGCAGCGTAGCGCCCTGCTGCTTCGCTTCGCGCATCGCCCACAGCGTGTCCGCGGTCTCACCCGACTGGGAGATGGCGATCGCCAGGGTCTGCGGCTCGACGACCGGGCGGCGGTAGCGGAACTCGGACGCGTACTCGACTTCCGTCGGAATCCTCGCGATGTCCTCCAGCATGTATTCGCCGATGAGGCCACTGTGCCACGACGTCCCGCACCCGAGGATGATGACGCGCCGGATGGCCTTCAACTCCTCATCCATGCCGGTCAGGCCACCCAGTTTTACGTTGCCCTCCTCCTCGAGCAGGCGGCCCCGCATCGTCTCACGGAGCGTCTGCGGCTGCTCCATGATCTCCTTGAGCATGAAATGCGGGTAGCCGCCACGCTCTACCTCTCCCAGATCCCACTCGACCCTGTTGATTGGCCGTTCGACCGGGCCGATGCCGCCGCGATGGACGGTGTAGCCTTTCCGCGTGATCGTGGCCATGTCGCCGTCATCGAGGTAGACGACGTCGCGCGTGTGAGCGATGATGGCCGCCGCGTCCGAAGCCACGAAGGTCTCCCCGTTGGTACCCACGCCGATCAGGAGCGGGCTGCCGAGCCGGGCGACGACAATCTTCTCGGGGTCCCGGGTCGACACGACGGCGATCCCGTAGGTTCCCTCCACCTGCCGAAGGGCCGCCTCCACCGCGCGCTCGAGGGCGTCGCCAGCCCGTCCGCCGCCTTCGTCGTAGACCTCTTCGATGAGGTGAACGAGAACCTCGGTATCGGTCTCCGACGTGAAGGTGTGGCCGCGCTCACGCAGACGCCGGCGCAGGATGTCCGCGTTCTCGATGATGCCGTTGTGAACGAGGGCGAAATCACCCTTTTCGGACACGTGAGGGTGAGCGTTCCGGTCGGTGGGAGCGCCGTGGGTCGCCCATCGCGTGTGGCCGATACCGTAGTCGCCTACAACCGGCTCGGCCTCCAACGCCAACTCGAGCTGGGTGATCTTGCCGGCCTCCTTCCGGACATCCACTGTCCCGTTGCGCACGACCGCCACACCCGCCGAGTCGTACCCGCGGTACTCGAGCCGCTTCAGGCCGTCGATCAGCACCGAGGCGGCGTCTCTGTTGCCTATGTATCCAACGATCCCGCACATGGGTTTTCTCGACTGATGTGGTGCGCCGGCTAGCGGGGGAGCGCTTCACGGAGCGAACGCACCAACTCCTGCGCGTCACTCTCCGTCGGCGCTTCGGCGATGATTCGAACGATCGGCTCCGTGCCGGAGGGCCGAAGGTGGGCCCAACGACGCTCGGCCGGCCACGAGAGCCGCAGGCCGTCCTGGCGATCTACTTCGGGGGCCGCCAGCCGTGCCGCCAGCACCTCGTAGGTCGAGTCGAGGGAGGCTGACGGACGAGGCAGTTTCTCCTTCACGATCGCGTAGCTGCCGATCTCCGCGGCCAGGACGTCCAGTGAACGGTCCTCCTCGGCGAGCAGTTGCAGGATGAGCGCCGCGGCCACGGGTGCGTCCCTGGCGAGGTGGACGTCCGGCAGGATGACACCGCCGTTCCCCTCGCCACCGACGGTGGCCCCGACCGCCTGCATTCTTCGCGCGACGTTGATCTCGCCCACCGGCGATCGATCGAGGCGCACCCCGGCCCGCTCCGCAACGTCGTCCAGGAGACGGCTCGTGGACAGATTCGTCACCACCGTGCCGGGGCGGTGTCGCAGCACCAGCCGTGCGGCGAGCGCCAGGGTGTAATCCTCGCCGAGCGCACGTCCGCCCGGGCCGACCAGGGAGAGGCGATCGGCGTCCGGATCGGTGGCGAAGCCGACGTCCGCGCCGATCCGGCGTACGAGCGTCTCCAGCTCGCCGAGGTTCGCGGCGATTGGCTCCGGCTCACGCGGAAAACGCCCGTCGGCTTCCAGGTTGATGCCCGTGACTCGACAACCGAGCTGCTCGAGCAGGCGCGAGAAGATCGGGCCACCCGCGCCGCGGACACAGTCGAGAGCAACGGTGAACCGGCGGGCACGAATCCTCTCGACGTCGAGGAACGGAATGGCCAGGACGCGCTGGAGATGGCGGTCTACGGCGCCATGGTCCTCCCGGCGCATGCCGAGATCCCGCCATCCTACCCGCGGGATGTCGGTGCCGATCCCCGCGCGCATGCGAGCTCCCTGCTCGGCGTCGAGGAACATTCCGTCCGCCCCGATGAACTTCAGGGCGTTCCACTCGATCGGATTGTGGCTGGCGGTCACGGCCAGGCCCCCCGCCGCGGCCGCATCCTCGACGGCAAGCTGGACCGTCGGCGTTGGCGCGATCCCGATGTCGATGACGGTAGCGCCTACGGATTGAAGACCTGCGGTCGCGGCGGCGGCAAACATCGGGCCCGACACGCGGGAGTCGCGGCCCAGGACGACCTCACGTTTGCCCGTTTCGGCGATCGCGAAGCGGCCGAACGCGGCCGCGAAATGCGCCACGATCTCAGGCGTGAGCCCCTCCCCGACGCGGCCGCGTACGCCGGAGACACCCACCATCAGGTTGGTCGTATCCAACAAGGAACCTCAGTAGATTCGTGATTCAGGTCCGCGGATCCGGCGTAGCCGTAGACCCTCGGCCGGGCGAATGTAGAGCGCGCCGCCGGGGCACAGCAAGCACGCTTTTGCCGGTCCAAGCCACCCGCGGTTATCTTGGCGGTCAGCGGGGCGAAGGCCCTCCGGAGCGCGCCGGCGTCGGATCGGGCGCCGTCTCTGGCTCCACGCCACCGATTCCGATCGCGCCCGGCGCGTGTCGAACTCGCTTTTACTACCCGAGGTAGCGACTTGAAGGACCGAGCAGTCGAGCACGTGGAGAGGGGCTTCGGGACCCTGGCCGTGCATGCGGGTCAGCGTCCGGACCCCTCCACCGGCGCCATCATGACGCCGATCTACCAGACCTCCACGTTCGTTCAGCCGGAGCTGGGCAGACACCTCGGGTACGAATACGGGCGCACACAGAACCCCACCCGCGAAGCGCTGGAGCGCAATGTCGCCGCGCTCGAGGACGGCCTTCACGGCATCGCCTTCGCCTCCGGCATCGCGGCCCTCGACGCTGTCGCGAAGCTTCTCTCGCGCGGGGATCACGTCGTCTCCGGCGAGGGAATCTACGGCGGAAGCTACCGTCTCTTCGACCAGATCTTCGCCCGGCTGGGTCTCGAATTCACCTTCGTCGATTCGGACGACCCGGCAGCGATCGCGGCGGCCGTCAGGCCAGAAACGCGCCTGATCCACATCGAGACGCCGACCAACCCGATGATGCGTCTGTGCGATATCCGGGAGGCGGCGGAAATCGCGCATTCCAGCGGTGCCTTATTGAGCGTCGACAACACCTTTGCCTCACCGTACAACCAGCGGCCGCTGACACTCGGTGCGGACATCGTCCTACATTCGACGACGAAGTACATCAACGGACACTCGGACATGGTCGGCGGGCTGCTCGTCGTCCGTGAGGATGGACTGCACGACCGGCTGCGCTTCATCCAGAATGCCTCCGGCGCTGTACCGGGCCCGTTCGACTGCTGGCTCGCTCTGCGGGGCACGAAGACGCTCCACCTGCGAATGCGGGCGCACAACGAGAACGGCCAGCGGGTCGCTGAGTGGCTGGAAGCGCACCCACGGGTGATCCAGGTCCATTACCCCGGGTTGGCGTCCCACCCTCAGCACGAGCTTGCGCGTCGTCAGATGCAGGGTTTTACCGGGATGATCTCGATCGACGTGGGCTCGCGGGAGAACGCGCGGCGGCTGGTCGAGTCCGTCCGGGTCTTCTCGCTGGCGGAGTCGCTGGGCGGGGTGGAGAGTCTCATCGGGCACCCGGCTTCGATGACGCACGCATCGGTCCCGGCCGAGGCGCGGCGGCGGCTGGGCATCACGGATGGGCTGGTGCGACTCTCCTGCGGAGTCGAGGACACCGCCGATCTCATCGCTGACCTCGACCAGGCCCTCGCGACACTCTGAACGGAAGTATGCGGATCCTTATCGTCGGGAACGGCGGGCGTGAGCACGCCCTGCTCTGGAAGCTCCACCACGACGTGCCCGAGGCGGAGTTCTTCATCACTCGCGGGAATGGCGGGACCGCCGGACTGGCGACGGCCGTGCCGCTCGACGCCACAGAATTGCAGGCCCTCGCTGGGTGGGCGATCGAGGAACGGATCGACCTCGCGGTCGTCGGACCGGACCTGCCGCTGGCTCTCGGGATCGTCGATCATTTCGCCGCCAGGGGGGTGCCGGCGTTCGGTCCCACTGCGGCGGCGGCCGAAATCGAGAGCTCGAAGTCCTTCGCCAAGCGGCTGATGCAGCGGCACGGCATCCCCACGGCCAGCTTCGAGGTTTTCACCGAGCCCGGCTCCGCGATCGCCCACGTCGTGGAGATGGGTGGACGGACGGTCGTCAAGGCCTCGGGCCTGGCTGCCGGCAAAGGCGCGATCGTCTGCGAAACGACCGATGAAGCGGTTCGGGCGATCAATCAGATCTTCGGGGGTGCGTTCGGCTCGGCCGGAGAGCAGGTCGTGGTCGAGGAGTTCATGGAGGGTGAGGAGCTGTCGGTCTTCGCGATCAGCGACGGGCAGGCCATCGTCACGCTCCTGCCCGCGCAGGATCACAAACGGATCGGGGAAGGCGATACGGGGCCGAACACCGGGGGGATGGGGGCATACGCGCCCGTCTCCATCGCGACCGAACCGCTCCTGGAGCGGGTTCATCGCGAGATCCTCCAGCCCGCCATCGCCGCGATGGCCGAGGAAGGGCGTCCCTATCGCGGGGTTCTCTATGCAGGGCTCATGATCACCGCGGACGGCCCGAAGGTCGTCGAGTTCAACGCCCGTTTCGGCGATCCCGAAGCTCAGGCCATCCTGCCGTTGCTGGAGAGCTCGCTCTACGACCTCATCGCCCACGTGCTGGACGGGACTCTGGCGAGGGCGGACGCCCTCCGCTGGCGCCCGGGTGCTGCCGTCACGACGATCCTCGCATCCCGCGGCTATCCGGGGGCGTTCGAGACGGGCTTCCCCATCCACATCCCCCCCGACGTCCAGGAAGACGATTCGATCCGGATCTTCCACGCCGGCACGACCATCCGCGACGGGAGGCTCGTGACCTCCGGCGGACGGGTGCTGGCGGTCACCGCGCTCGCCGAGGACGTGCAGGGAGCGGCCGATCTGAGCCGGTCGGCCGCCGAGCGGATCACGTTCGACAACCGGTACTATCGCCGGGATATCGCCTGGCGCGAAGCCGCCCGCACGACGGCCACCTGACGATGCCTGAGCTTCCTGAGGTCGAAACGATCGTACGCGGGCTGCAGCGACACGTCCGCGGTGCAACTATCACGGACGTGGAAGTGCTGAAGCCGGACCTCATCGGCGGCCCGACGGACGCGTTCGTGCGGTCACTCCGGAACGCTCGGATCGAGGACATCTCCCGTCGGGCGAAGAACATCGTCATCCGCCTCGATGGCGACCGCCTGATCATCAACCTCGGCATGACCGGGCGGACCCTGGTCCTCGACGGGAAGACCCCCGACCCACCCTACACCGGCGTTCGCTTCGCGCTGGCCGACGGACGAAGGCTGGTCTACCAGGACGTTCGTCGATTCGGCCGGCTGGAAGTGCTTCCCGCCGCGGCGTGGGAGGCGCGAGCGGAAAAGCTCGGCCTGGAACCGCTATCCCCCGAGTTCACTCCCCAGGTGCTGCACACGCTCACCCGCCGTTCGCGCATGGCCATCAAGCCCTGGCTGATGGACCAGAACCGGGTGGTCGGGGTCGGCAACATCTACGCGAATGAGGCCCTCTTTCGCGCCCGGCTGAACCCCAGGAAGGCAGCTGGCCGCCTGACGCGACCCGAGGCGGAGAGGCTGCACGCCGGTATCCGGGAAGTTCTGAACGAGTCGATCGAGTTCCGCGGAACGACGCTGCTCGACTACCGGGACGCGGACGGGGAGGAAGGCGCCTTCGCTGCACGCCTCCGGGTCTACGATCGGGAAGGAGAGCCGTGCGTCAATTGCGGGACACCCATCCGGCGGATCGTGCAGGCCGGTCGCTCGACGTTCTTCTGCCCGAAGTGCCAGAAGTAGCGCAAGGAAGATCAGCGCCGCTCTTGTCGTTACCGGGGCCTTACTGATCCGCCAACCGCGCGCGTCCTGCGCACTTGCCTTCCCTCCCTCGGCGCCGTCCTCTCCAGAAGCTCTTTCCCTCTCGACGATCGTTCCCTACGTTGATCGCCGCTTCGGGTTTTCTTCACCCCGCTTCCCGGCGATCAACCAGCAGTCAGGCTCACCAAGCGTGCAAACCACCAAGGCATCCTCCGCCCGCCTGCTGCGCGAACAGGTGCGGCAATCGGCGGAAAACCGGCCCGGAGTGTACCGGATGCTGGGAGCTGGGGGCGTGGTGCTCTACGTCGGGAAGTCGAAGCGTGTCCGGACGCGGCTGCTGAGCTACTTCAGGGCGAAAGCGAGCGAGAAGGCGTGGCGAATCGTTCAGGAGACCAAGGCGGTCGACTGGGAGTACGTTCCGAGCGAGTTCGCGTCGCTGCTGCGGGAACTGGAGCTGATCAAGCGCTATCGGCCGCCGTTCAACGTCAGGCAGAAGCGGGATGGGATCTACGTCTTCCTGAAGATGACGGACGGCCCTGCCCCGAGGCTGCACGTCGTGAGGCGCGTAACCGACAAGCCGGGGACGTACTTCGGTCCCTTCCGCGGGGGCCAGCGCATCGTCGACGCCGTACGGGAGCTGAACGGCGTGCTGATGCTGCGCGACTGCCGGACATCCATTCCGATCCTCTTCGCCGACCAGCAGGATCTGTTCGGGGTCGACCGGGCTCCGGCGTGCGCGCGGCACGAATTGCGCCGCTGCCTCGCGCCATGCGCGGCAAAGTGCACCGAGTCGGAGTACGGCCGGAACGTGGCCCGTGCAATGCGGTTCCTCGAGGGAGAGGCGACTGAGCCGTTGGAGGAGCTGGACCGTCGAATGCGCGACGCCGCGGCGCGGATGCAATTCGAGCACGCCGCGGCGATTCGCAACCGGATTCTTCGGCTCGAGGCGTTGCGGGCGGAGTTCCAGGCGCTCCACCAGACTCTCGACAGCCTGAGCTTCCTGTACTGCGTCCCTGGCGCCCACGACGATCACAGGGTATACGCGATACGGAGCGGCTCGATCAGGGGGGTCTATCCTGCCCCGAAAACCGCGGCTCAGAAGCGGCGGCTCCTGAAGTGCGCGGCGGCTCACTACGCGCTACCGGAGCCCCCGTCCGAAACAACCGCTCCCCGGCGGATCGAGGAGATCCTCCTCGTGGCGCACTGGTTCCGGACGCGAGCGGATGAGTCCGAGCGGACGTATCCGCAGAGCCGGTGGTCCGAGCTGCCGCTCGCCGGCCGGATTTCCAACCGCTGAGCCTGCCGACTGGTGGCCCACGTGACCCGCTATCGACGACGAATCCGCTCTCCGGGAGCGATGACCGTACGAGTTGCCCCGAATTTGTTGCCGCTGCTGCTCACCCTCCTGGCCACCGGCTGCGGGGGTGGCGACGAAGCGACGATTGCAACGGAGGTCGAGCCGACAGCCGAGACTCCGGTTGCGAGCCCGCTCGAAACCATCCCTCCGGAGCGGTTGTACGGCGCCTCCCCCGCTGAGAACCTGTGGAGCCCTCGGATCGAGCTCGAGATGCCCGGCCTGCAGGCGGGCACGGAGGGCGTGAAGCTGGCCGTCCTGTCGGATTTTCAGCTCGGGCTCTGGGAAGGCAACGACGAAGTCGCGGCGGCGGCCGTGAGGCACGCGGTAGCGCAGAACCCGGATCTCATCGTCCTGCTGGGCGACTACGTCGCCCGCGGCGATGATGTGCTCACGCTTCAGCGGGTCCTGCAACCGCTGAGCGGAAGGCGAGCGGTCGCGGTGCTCGGCGACCACGACATCCGCAGTGATTCGCTCGAGGCACGGATCGTCCGCACGCTCGAGAGCGCAGGAGTGACTGTCCTGCGCAACTCGACGGTTTCGGTGACGACGGGCGGAGCCACCCTGAGCCTGGCTGGGGTGGACCCGGCAATCCTGGCATCAGGGTGGGGAACGCAGGAGCAGGTGATCGCGAATCTGGCAGCGCCGGGATCGTCTACCATCCTGCTCACTCACGCACCGCAGCTCGCCGCCCGTGCGCCGGAAGGCCGCTTCCCCCTGATCCTCGCCGGCAACACGTTCTGCGGATCGGTGGAGGTGCCCGGAACGCCGCGCCTCTCCTGGTTGCGTGAGGAGGCTCTGCCCGGCGCGGCGATGGAGGAGTTCGACCGAATATTCCAGCTGAGAGGATCGACCCTCGTGATTACCTGCGGGATCGGCTACGGGTTCGTCCCTCTGCGGTTCGGTGCCGCACCTGAGGTCCCCATCGTCTCCCTCGTCGGAGCGACGGAAGGACAGAACGACGCGCTCGCCGGCGACAGCGTCGGTTAGCGGGCCCGTCGGCGCAGAGGCGTTCAGCCCCTGCGGGGCAGGAGCTCCACGATCGACGCCTCTACCCTGCCACTTTCGCAGATCGCGATCGCGACCGTCACCGGCAGGGTGAACCTCCCCGGCCCCGCGCTTCCGGGGTTGACGGCCAGAACGCCCTCGTGTTTTACGATCTCCGGCTGGTGCGAGTGGCCAAAAACCACGAGGCCCGCACCCGGATGGGCCTGCGCTACGCGGGTGGCGGTGGGACTCCCGTACTGATGTCCGTGGATGACCACCGTCCGCACTCCGTCCAGGTCGATCTCCGCGATCTCCGGATGGTCCTTCACGATGTCCCACCGATCCGTGTTCCCCCAGACCGCTGTCACCGGGGCGATGGCCTCGAGAGAGACGATGATGTCGGGATCGCCGATGTCGCCCGCGTGCACGATGTAGTCGACTCCGTGGAAGGCCGCGAAGACCTCGGGGCGGAGCATGCCGTGTGTATCGGAGATGAGCCCGACGCGCATGGTTCTATCCGCTGGTCATCCAGGAATGAGAAGACGCATCGCGCAAGCGAACGGGCCCGCCATCGGGCTTTCGGGTGACGGTGCGCCCCAGCCGGGCGTCCGACGTGGTCTCGACCATCCCTAGCGGTCGCTGGACCAGCGCGGCGCGTCCACGTCGATGTCGAGGTGGTCGAGGATGCGGTAGACGATGAAATCGACCAGATCGTCGATGCTGGCGGGACGATGGTAGAAGCCGGGCGCCGCAGGCATGATGGTCGCGCCGGCACGCGCCAGTCGCGTCATGTTCTCGAGATGGATCAGCGAAAACGGGGTCTCGCGAGGGACGAGGACGAGGGGCCTTCGCTCCTTCAGGGTCACATCGGCGGCCCGTTCGACGAGGTTCCTGGACGTCCCGCTGGCGATGGAGGCGAGCGTCCCCATCGAGCAGGGACAGATCACCATCCCGCGAGTCGGAGCCGATCCCGATGCCGGGGTCGCACCGCGGTTCTCCGTCTGGAAGACCCGGACGCGGCTCCAATCGCCGGTCGCTTCCTTCAGCCCATCCAACCCATCGATCCCACACTCGTCCGCGAGCAGCCGGAATCCGTACGCCGAGACGATCAGATCGACCGGTGTTCCCGACGCATTGAGGGCGCGCAGCAGGCGAACCGCGTACGGAGCCCCCGAGGCTCCTGTGATTCCAACGACGACCGGTCGCTCCGCCCTGGTAATCACGTCTGGAATACGCGTTCAGCGATGACGAGGATACAGAATACGATCGAGATGGCGCCGTTGATGTTGAAGAAGGCGGCATCCACCCGGGAAAGGTCATCCTCCCGCACGAGGCTCTGCTCGTAGATCAGCATCGCGGCGATCAGGCCGACCCCGGCCATGTAGATGGAACCCACGGGCTCGAACAGTACGCCGGTCAGTGCGAAGAACGCGACAGAGAAGACGTGCAGCAGTCGGGAGACACGAATCGCCCGGCCTCGCCCGAGGGCCGCCGGGATGGAGTGCAGCCCATGCTCCCTGTCGAACTCCTCGTCCTGGAGCGAGTAGATGATATCGAATCCGGCGACCCAGCACAGCACCGCGCCCGCGAGCGCGAGCAACGCCCCGGGCGGTTCGCTCCATGTGCCGGAGACGGCGAGGTATGCACCGACCGGCGCGATCGCCAGCGCGAAACCCAGCACCAGGTGCGCCCAGCGCGTGAACCGCTTGGTGTAGGAGTAAAAGAAGATCCAGGCCAGGGCGAATGGCGCCAGCGTCAGGCAGATCCTGTTCAACATTCCCGCCGACAGGATGAAGAGCACGCTCGCGACGGCTACCGCGACGGAAGCCGAGCGGACCGACAGTTTGCCGGCCGGGATTTCCCGCATCCGCGTTCGCGGGTTCCGCGCGTCGATCGCCCGGTCCACGATCCGGTTGAAGCCCATCGCAGCGAACCGGGCGCTCGTGAATGCCAGCAGGATCCAGCCGAGCTCCCCCAGCGTGACGGACGAGCCGTATGACGCCAGCGTCGCCCCCACGAGCGCGAAGGGCAGCGCAAAGACGGTGTGCGGCAGCTTGACCAGGTTCGAATAGTCGATCAGCCGCCCGGTTCCGCGCAGCGTCTGCCCTTCCATCACGGTCTGATTGGACGTGTTCATCTCCTGCGCTCTCCTCACAGTTGTCGGACTGCCGACTCCAGCCGGTCCGGACCGCGGCTCAGCCGATCCCCAGCTCCCTCCAGTACGAGTCGACGCGCGCCTTCACCTCGGGAGACATCTCGATGAGGTCCGGCCAGCGCCGGACGAAACCCTCTTCAGGCCACTTGCGAGTCCCATCGATCCCCATCTTGCTTCCGAACGACGCAATCTGCGATGCGTGGTCGAGATCGTCCACCGGGCCGCGGGTGAATACCACGTCGCGGGCCGGGTCGATGTTGCCGAGCGCGTACCACCATGCTTCCTGGACGTTCTGCACGTCCACGACGTCGTCCACGACGACGATCACCTTGGCCAGGGACATCAACCCCATCCCCCACAGGCCGTTCATCACCTTGTAGGCGTGCCCCGGGTACTCCTTGCGGATCGAGACGAAGACGAGGTTGTGGAACACGCCCTCCGGAGGCATGTGGTAGTCGACGATCTCCGGCATCGTCAACCGGGCGAGAGGGAGAAAGATGCGTTCTGTAGCCCCGCCCAGATAGACGTCCTCCACGGGCGGGCGGCCGACGAGTGTCGCGGGGTAGATGGGCTCCTTCCGCATCGTCACGGTCGTCACGTGGAAGACCGGGTAGGGATCCTCGAGCGTGTAGAAGCCGGTGTGATCGCCGAATGGCCCCTCGGTGGCAAGCGGCTCCTCCGGGTCGACGTAACCCTCGAGGACGATCTCCGCCTCGGCCGGGATTTCCAGGTCGGCGGTGAGAGCCGTAGCGGTGTAGACGGGCTCCCGACGTAGAAACCCGCCGAAGAGGTACTCGTTGATCCCCGGCGGCAGCGGCGCGGTGGGCGTATACATCGTCGCGGGATCGCCGCCCAGAGCCACGACGACCGGCATACGCCCCTTGCCCGCGCGCTTCCACTCGCGAAAGTGGGCGGCGCCGCCCTTGTGCTGCTGCCAGTGCATCGCAGTCGTATCGGGCCCGAAGATCTGCATCCGGTACATCCCGATGTTCTGCGGTCCGCCGTCGGGGGGGCGAGTCATCACCATCGGCATGGTGATGAATGGACCGCCGTCCTGCGGCCAGGTCTTCAGCACGGGGAGCAGCCGGGTCAGATCGAACTCGCCCTGTCGGAGCACGACCTCCTGACAGGGCGGAGTCCCCCGGTAGCGCCGGGGCGGCACCTTGGCCAGCTCGGCCAGCTTCGGCAGCATCTGAACCTTGCCCCAGAACCCCTTTGGCACCTCCGGCTTGAGCAGCGCCTCGATGCGGTCCGCGTGCTCCTGGAGTCGCTCGACCCCAAGTGCCGCCGAGATCCGGCTCCACGAGCCAAAGACGTTGATGGCTACCGGGATACGGCTGTGGCTCCCGTCCATGAGGACGGGCTGCTCGAACAGGAGGGCCGGACCGCCTCCCGGAAGTTTCATGGTACGGTCGGCGATCTCCGCCATCTCGAGATCCACGGACACCGGCCGGCGGATCCTGACCAGTTCCCCGCTCCTGTCGAGATGCTGGATGAACTCCCTCAGGTTCTGGAAGATGACAGCCATATCCTCGAATTCACTGTGGAGAAGCCACGGGGTGGGCCGCGACCCGGCTCACTGCATACCCTGGAGTACCATGCTGACGACGAGCAGAGCACCGTAGGACAGGTATGCCACCCCGCCGATCAGCAGCAGCCGTCGGGCGAGCCGAATCTGTCGAAGCCCGATGTCGTCGAAGTGTCCCTCCGGCCGCCACAAGGCACGGAGACTGACTGGCGCCCCGCCCCGCGCATGACGAGTCCAGGCGACGATCTGCAGGCCCGCGGACGCAATGCAGCAGACCACGAAGGCGGAGACCAGCGCATTCGCCAGCACACCGATCATGCCCGCACCCCGTGATGGAGCGCCACGATCCCACCCGTGAGGCGCCGCCAGGCGACCGAGTGGAAGCCGGCAGACTCCATCCGCCTCGCCAGCTCGGCCGGCTCCGGAAAGCGAAGCACAGAGGCAGGGAGGTAGTCGTAGGCGGAGCCGTGCTTCGAGATCATCCGCCCGATCAGCGGGAGGATGTGGAGGAAGTAGAAGAAGTAGAGGGCGCGGAACGGTTGCCAGGTCGGAGTAGTGAACTCCAGCACGACCAACCGGGCGCCGGGCTTGAGCACTCGCGCCATCTCGGCGAGGCCCTCGTCGAGTCCGGCCAGGTTGCGGACACCGAAGCCGACCGTGGCCCCGTCGAACGAGGCGTCGTCGTACGGCAGGCGGAGGGCGTCCGCGCACACGGGTTGGATCGGTAGGCCGTGTCGTTTCTCCTCCCCGCGAGCCAGCATCGGGTACGCGAAATCGCTCCCCACCACGAGGCCGCGGAACCCGGGACGGCGGGCCAGCTCGAGCGCGAGGTCGAGCGTCCCGGCGCAGTTGTCCAGGTATCGGCCGGCCGGCCGTTCCTCCCACCGGAGCGCATCCACCGCCGCTCGCCTCCACCGCCTGTCAATGTTCAGCGAGAGGAGGTGGTTGAGCAGATCGTAGCGCGGCGCGATCGAGGAAAACATCCGCCGAACGTGCGCCGCCTTCTCCTGCTCTGACGGTAGAGCGCTCGAGCGGGTTCCCGCCATCTTCAACACCGTTCCGGGTCCATGTTCTGGTTCGCCGGAAGCTATCCGGCGGGACACCGGGGAGCAAGCGAGATGACTTGCGGGGAAAGGCGAGGTTTCGGGTGTATCAGAGCGATTCAACCGGCGGAGGACACGCCGAATCGCTATCGATGGAGCGGCCTCGTCTCGGCCGGTGAAACATTTCCCGCGCGCGTGCCGTAGGGTCGATCGGGCATGCCATCGGGATCTCGATTGAACACATTGGACCTCCTCCACTCAGCCGACAAGGACCTGGTCGTGTTCGCTCGCTCCGGGAGCGAGCAGGCATACCGGGAGTTGCTCGAGCGTTACCAGAGACCCGTGTTCTCCCTGGTCTACCGCATGGTACGGGACAGGGAGACCGCGGAAGATCTGGCGCAGGAGACTTTCGTCAAAGTGTTCAACAACCTCGAGAGCTACAATCCGAAGTTCAAGTTCTCGAGCTGGATATTCAAGATCGCCACCAACCTCACGATCGACACTCTGCGCCGGAAGGAACTCCAGACCGTCTCGCTGGACGGCTCGCGCTACGCCCGCACCGACGAAGAGGTCGAAGCTTCCCGTGTGACCGTCGCCTCCTCCGACGAAACGCCCGAGGAACGCCTGGAGGCCAAGGAACTCGGCGCGGAGATCGAGTCTGCCATCGGACGGTTGCGACCGGAGTACAGGACGGCGATCCTGCTGCGACACGTCGAGGGAAGGCCGTACGAAGAGATCGCCGAAATTATGGACATCCCCCTCGGCACAGTGAAGACATACATCCACCGTGCGCGGATGGAACTGCGGGAAACGCTGTCACATCTGCGGATACAGGCATGAAACAATCGGCTTCGAGGCCTCGTAGTTCTCGACATGAACGAAGCGGAACCCGTTAAGGATCCCATGCGCGAATCACGAGCGCACCTGTCGGCGATGAGCCTGGAACAGCTGGCGGAAGGGACGCTGGCTGGTAGCGAGGCGGATGCTGCCAGGACGCACCTGGCGAGTTGCGCCCGGTGCTCGGCGGAGCTGGAGGCGTACACGCAGCTCTTCACGATGCTGTCGCAGCTGCCTCGCTTCGCACCTTCTCCAGCGTTCGCTGGCGCCGTGATGTCGCGGATCCAGGTGACTCCGCGGGAAAGCCCGGTCGTCGCGTGGTTCAAGCGGATCATGCCGCACACCCGCAGAGGGTGGATCCTCGTGGCGACGGCATTGCTCGCTCCGGCCGCTCCGGTGATCGCGCTGCTGGCGTGGTTGCTCTTCAACCCGCTGATCACGCCCACGACGATCTGGAACTGGACGCGTATGCAGCTCGACGCGGGCATGCAGACCGCCCTCGCCTGGATCGTGGAGTGGTCACGAGGCACCGGACAGGAAATCCTCGAGCTCGTCTACGGCTTCGTCGAGCCCGTTCCGAATAGTGCGCTTGGTGGGGCAGCCCTGTTGATGGCGGTTGCCATCCCCCTATCCGCCTGGGCTCTGGTCCGTATGACCCGGACCCCGTCGGGGAAGATTCCTTATGCGAACCAGTGACATGCGAGTACCAGCCCTTCTTCTGACGTTCCTGATCGCGTGCGCGGGATCGGGAAGGGTCGCGAGCGCGCAGTCGGCGGCCGGGTCAGCCCAGCGCCAGGGTGAGACGGTGTACACGGGCAACCACACGATCGAAGCGGGCGAGACCGTCGAAGAGATCGTCGTGGTGGGAGGAGACCTACGGGTTCTGGGCGAAGTGACCGGAGACGCGGTCGTCGTGGGCGGGAATCTCTTCGTCGAGGAGACCGGAGTGATCCAGGGTGATGCCGTCGTCACCGGCGGTGAACTGTTCCTGCAGGGCGGTCAGGTCCGAGGCGAGATGCGCACGCTCGGTGGACCGGGAATCGACATTGCCCGGGAAATCCAGCGAGCTATCGAGGGCGGCAGGTCGGTTTCAGCGGAGGGGCAGCGCCCGTCCGTGGCCGCTTCGTCCCGCGAAGTCGTGCAGCGTCCGTCGGACTCCGGTTTCCTGCCCAGATCGGTTCGACGCGGGTTCGCGGGGATCATCTCCACACTGGGGCTCGCCCTCGTGCTCGGCGGAATCGGCGCGGTCCTGGTGTTCTACGCGCGCCCCTACCTCGAGACCGTGAGCGATACCGTGCGCAGTTCCACGCTCCGCGCGGGGGTGACGGGCCTCGCGGCGCAGATCTTCGCCATCCCGGCCTTCGTCATCCTGATCGTGGCGTTGATCGTCTCGATCGTGGGGATCCCGTTCCTGCTGCTTGCCGTCCCGCTGTATCCCGTCGTGATCTTCGCCGCGGGTGTGTACGGACTGATCGCGGCAATGCACGCCGTGGGCGAGCAGACGGCCGAGCAGAGCCGCGACCGGCTCGACTTCCGATACCGGAACTCGTACGCCTATCTGCTGACCGGGCTGGGGATGCTGTTCCTGCCGATGGTCGCGGCCCACATGATCTCGATGACCGGGTTCCTCTCGTTCATCGGGATGCTGTTGATGGCCCTTACGTGGCTCGCGGTCTGGGTGGCCACGACTGTCGGATTCGGAGCGGTGATCCTTTCACGCGGCGGAACACGGCGAACCTTCGCGGGACCGTCCCCGACGGAGGCCACCTTTGGTGCCGACGACCTCATCGACGACGACCTGGGAATCTCCGGCCATGCGTAAACATCGCTTCCTGATGCTGCTGGCGGCCGCGCTGGCCACCCCCTTCCTGCCCAGGGAAGGCGACGCTCAGTCGTGGCGGACGATGACGTCGGCCCGGCAGGTACAGGACAGCGAGCCGATGGACGTCGATGTCCGTTACGGTGCGGGGACCCTCGAGATAGCGCCGGCAGAGTCGCCCTATCTCTACCGCGCGGAGTTCCGTTACGACGGCGATCAATTCGAGCCGGTCGTGGAGTTCGACCGAAACGCACGCCGCCTACGCATCGGGATCGAGGCACGCGACCGCCCGCGTCCAAGGGACGACGGGTCGGCCGCAAAGCTCCAGCTCACGCGAGAGGTGCCGCTGGAACTCGACCTGGAGTTCGGAGCCGGTAACGCCGAAATCGACCTCTCGGGGATTGCCCTGGAGCGACTGGAACTGTCGACGGGCGCGAGCCGGACCACCGTCAACTTCGGCGCTCCGAACCCCATCCAGGCGCGAGAGATCCAGATCGAAGCCGGCGCCGCCGAGTTGACGGTGACCGGACTGGGCAACGCCCGCGCGGAGCGGGTCTCCTTCCGCGGAGGTCTCGGTGAGACAGTTCTCGACTTCAGCGGCGAGTGGGCGGGAAACGTGCAAGCGAAGGTGGAGATGGGGATCGGCTCGCTGCGGCTACGAATTCCGCGGGACGTCGGAGTGCGCCTCGCCCGGCGCTCGTTCCTCGCTTCCTTCGATGCCGCGGGGCTCGAGAGGCGAGACGATGGGTATTACAGCACCAGCTGGAACGATGCGGTGACGCGGCTGGACATGGACGTGAGCGCCGCGATCGGCAGCATCGAAGTCGTGTGGATCGACTGATGTCGCTCCACCGCCGTTCTCAGTAACAAACGGAGGTTCGTCAAATGCTCGGCACCCTGATTACGCTCCTCATCGCCGGCTTCGTAGGCATCCTTGCGATCAGCCTCATCCTGACGATCCTCGGCGCAATACTGTCGCTGACGTTCGGAATCGTCGGGTTCCTGCTCTTCAAGGTGGCCCCTGTCCTCCTGATCGGCTGGGTCGTGCTGAAGCTCGTGGACCGCAGCCGCAACCGTAGTCGGATTTCCGCAGCCGACCAGCGATGGCTGGATAGCTGAGATCCGGACCCGCACCCGACGCGCTCGACCTATTTCGCGGACGGAGCGGTTTCTGCCACGCGGACGCGATAGGTAGCAACCTCACCAATGACCGGCGTGGACACGGGGAAGTCCCGCCGGTCTTTCGTATTCTCGACTTTCAGTCTCGATGCGGTCGGCCAGCTCGATCACGAGCTGGCAGCGACCGGCTGCAGAGCTGAAGCTGGATACGTTGGACTCGGGGGGCTGGGCCGGAAGCACCGGGGTGGACGCCCCGACGCTCCGCTCCGTTCCAGGCACCGAGAGGATCCAACCCGCAGGCGCCCGGTACGGACACCGGCGCCGGCACGAAGCCATTGCGAGGAAACGGCGGAGGGAGGAATAGTACAGAACCAACGCGAAGTCGTGTCCAGGGCCGCGCGTAGCCGCCCTGGTGCCGAATGAACGTGTTGCCTGACAGCGTAGCCGCCCGGGTCCCCGGCCTTCAGCACTGTGGCAGACAACACGATCGGCTACCCAACCTGCTTCCCTCAGCCAACCGCCAACCTGCCGCACGCGACCATGAACCGAATCGCGACTTCGAGTCTCGTACTGGCGCTCTGTTTCGCCGCGCCCCTTGCAGCCCAACAACAGCCGCTGGCAGCACGCATCGGCCACACCGACCCGAGCCAGTACCGGGCGAGCCGGTCACATGGGAGCGTTGGCGACATGCACTGCATGACGCTTCTGCCCGGCAACGCACTCACCACCAACCTCTACTTCCTGCACCGGTGCCAGATCTCGCCGAACGGGGGCGGCGTCGGACACCACTTCCATAACGCTACCGAGGAGATGTTCGTCATCTTCGACGGGGAAGCGGAGTTCACCATCGATGGTCGCACCTCGCTGCTGCGCGGGACGGTAGGCGCACCGGTGCGGATGGGCCACTCGCACGCCATTTACAATCCCGGGCCCGAACCGGTGGAGTTCATGAACATCAATGTCTCCGCCGTCAAAGGTCAGTACGATTCGTTCGACCTGAACGATCCGCGGGTAGGTGCCGAGAAGGACGAGATCCCGGTCTTCATGACCATGCGGCTCGAGCGCGAGCGGCTACGCTCGATGGAGGGCTATCGTGGCGGCGCCGGCACGGCGATGTACCGCAGGGCTCTCGAACCGACCGTATTTCTGACCAACTGGGCGTATGTGGATCACCTGCTGCTGCCCCCTGGCGCGTCCGAGGGTCTGCACCGGCACGTCGGAGTCGAGGAGGTCTACTACGTGATCAGGGGAGATGGCGAGGTGCGAGTGGGGTCGGAAACGGCGCTCATCCGCGCCGGCGACGCTGTGCCGGTTCTGCTGGGCGAGCCGCACTCCTTCCGGAATAGCGGGACCGGGGATCTCGAGCTGATGATCATCGGGATCGCGGCGGAGAAAGGCGTCCTGGATACGCAAGACCTGCCCGACTAGGCTGTTCGCTTCTCCGGGGGGGTATCCGGCAGATCCCGGACGTTCGTCCGGCAGGTCGCGCGAGGCCCGACCTGGAGGCCATGGCTCGACGGGGACCGACGACTTGGCGGTTCAGCGAGAGTGGCCCCGAATGAGACAACCGCCCAGTCAGTCCAGGAAGGTGGTGATGGCCCGGATCCCGGCGATCATAGCCTGCTCCAGCTCATCCTGAGTCAACACCGCCGCCGCGATTCCGTGGCGGCCGAGGATCATCGTCACCGTCCCCGGGATCGCACCGCCTCCGGCCAGCACGACCGGGGTTCGAGGCGTGAGGTTTTCGCCTTGCAGAAGTGGATCGAGCTCCGCCGCCAGTATGGCGCCGACCAGGAAGGCAAGGCGTTGCTCTGGTGTGCCCGGACAGCGTTGGTCGAGGAGCCGTACGCAGAACAGAGCCCGCGGTAGTCCCGATACCTCCGCCTCGTGCATGCCGGCCTCGAGCCACTGTTCATCCAGCTCCGATGGCCGGTCGGGCGGCACCGATGAGGCGAGGATCGTCTCCGACTGGATCGCGTGGATGAGCTCCCCGGCGAGCGAGGTCCTGCTGGAGACGATGCGGCGATCGCTGTCCGTTCGGACCACCTTCCAGTGGGAGCCGAGGTTGTAGAGGGCGCCGCCCGGTGGAAGCATCCCGAGCTCCATCAGCCCCAGGCAGAGCGTCTCCTCGCCCCTCATGACATCGACCGCGCCGACATCCCGCGGATCGTCGATGTCACCGCCGGTCCGGACACCCGGCACCAGAAAAACCGGCAACTCCGTGACCTCGGAAGCCGCGACCGACCGGACTCCAGCGGCGATGTCGGTGACCCCAGCGGGTGCCTGGATGTGCGGGACCTCGCCGAGGCCCAGCTCCGAGGCGATCATGCCGGCGGCCACGATCCGCGTCGGCGGAGGCGCGCCCGCGAGCTCCCCCTTCCGCACAACCTCGTCGAGGCCGGTCCGGAGAGCGTCGTGGAATCCGCTCCGGTTCCCCCGCGCGACGTCGCGGACCCCCGCCCCCACCGCGTGCCGGGCGACCGACTCCCCGCCCACCATCAGCCAGAGGCGGGTATTCGTGGTCCCCCCGTCGATGAAAACCGAGGAGCCCGAATCCGGCGGATGTACCTCGGTGGTCAATCGATCAACCCCTCACCGCGGCGACGAACGCGGAGGCGCGCTCTCCAAGCCGCTCGAGTCCTCCCGGTTCCAGGACATCGCCACCGACGAGAGCCGCCCCGACGCCGAGCGCCCACGCCCCCGCATTCAAGTACTCCCTCGCTCGGCCGGGGTCGATCGCCCCGGTCGGGATCATCTTCACCTCTCCGAGCGGGGCGCGGAGGTCGGAAATGAGTGCCGGCGGAATCACCCGCGCGGGGAACAGCTTCACGGCATCCGCACCGGCTGCAAGCGCCTCCACGATCTCGCTCGGGGTGAAGCAGCCAGGGAATGAGAGGAGCCCGTTCGCCTTCGTTCGCTCGATGACCCGAACGTCGCGATTGGGTGAGACGATGAAGGATGCCCCAGCCTCCGTCACAACGTCGACCTGCTCCGCGCTCATCACCGTACCCGCACCGATCGCAACATCGCGTCCGAAACGCGTCGACATCGCACCGATAGCCTCGACCGCGCCGGGCGAGTTCATCGTGATCTCTACGGCGCCGACTCCTGCCTCGGCCAGCGCCGCAACGATCTCCAGCTCGGCACCCCGGTAGTCGCCCCGCATGATGGCGACTATCCGCGATGAACCGACCAGATCTAGAACACGACCCGCGTCCATCGATTGGCTCCGGTGAGAGAACGCGACGCGTTACTCCACGAACACGATCTCGCCGAACCGCTCGGGCGCGTGCGGCCAGGAGCGGTCGTTCTGTGGATCCGACCAGATGCTCATGCGCCGGTCAGGCTGGACCCCATCCCACCGGTTGAAGTTCGCCCTCCATACCGTTCCGACCCTCGGACGCGGCCCCCAGTCCGCGAAGTTCGACCAAGGGATCGCCACCTCCAGGCTCCAGCCGCGATCCTGGTCATCCCGCTGGTTGAGCGTGCCACGCAGGTTGGTGGCGATGCGGACGTCCTTCAGGTCCAGCTGTCTGATGGTCCGAGCCGCATCGTACATGATGTAGTCGAAAAGAACGCCGCGAGCGTTCATCTCGAGGCCGACGTAGATGGCGACCTGGTCCGGCATGGGGTTGATGAAGATCTCGACGGCGTCGTCGCGATAGGTGGGATCGTCGCGATTCTCGAAGACCGCGGTGATGTCGACGTCCTCGACATCGTAGGAGACGTAGAGGTTCTCGTCGTCCCAGAGGAGGCGCACGGCCGTTTCCTGCATGATGCCGGTCTGGTTCGTCCAGAGACCCTGCAGGGTAGCCGGGGTTGAAGCGTTGGACCAGGCAGCCTCATCGATGACGCCATCGATCGTGATGGGACCGGTCGCGCGGCGGACTTCGTAGCGGGGCAGCGGAGCATCCTGGGCCGCGGAGATCCCCGTTGCCATCAGCAGAGCAAGCACGGTCCCGGCCGCCGGACCGAGCGCCCTGCCCCCCCTGACCCCGCTCCACCCGCCTACCTGCGCCCTGCGACTGCCGGTTCCTCGCTCTGTGCGCATCGCAATCCTCCCTGGATGGAAATCAATAGGAGTGCCGCCATTCCAGACCCGCCGGGTGCGAAACCGGCGGGAGACCAGGCCGATCAACCGGCCCTCAACTCCGACTCGAGCCGCTCCACGATCGAGGCGAAGGCGACGCCGGCGCCGGATTCGGGGGCATCCAGCACGATGGGGGTGCCGCGATCGCCTGCCTCGCGCACCCTCAGCTCGAGCGGCACCTGGCCGAGCAGTGGGACCCCCGTCGCCGCCGACAACTCCTGCCCGCCGCCTTCGCCGAAAAGCTGGTACACCGTACCGCAGCAGGGGCAGGTAAAGCCACTCATGTTCTCGACGACCCCCAGCACCCGGGTTTCGACGCGCTCGAACATCTTGATCGCGCGCCGGACGTCTCCGGTCGCCACGTCCTGCGGAGTCGTGACCATGACCACACCGTCGACCCGCACCGTCTGCACGAGGGACAATTGAGCGTCGCCCGTGCCGGGGGGCATGTCGACGATGAGGTAGTCGAGCTCTCCCCAGTCGACCTGCTCTACGAACTGCTTGAGTATCCCGGAGATGAGCGGTCCCCGCATGATCGCGGGCTGCGAGTCCTCGAGCAGGAGGCCCAGGCTCATCATGCGGATCCCGTAGGCCTCGAGCGGCTCGATCATTTCCGCGCCCCGGGTCCCGGTGACGCGGGGACGCCGCTTTTCGCCGAGCATCGTGGGGACGTTGGGTCCGTAGACGTCAGCGTCCATGAGGCCGACGCGGCTTCCCGCGCGCGCGAGGGCGGCGGCGATGTTGACCGCCACCGTGCTCTTCCCCACCCCGCCCTTCCCCGAGCTGACCGCGAGAATTCTGCCGACCCCGCGGAGGAGGTCCGGGTTCGGTTTCGGCGCCGGGACGTTGCCGGGACCGAGCGGGCCGCGATGCCCCCGAGGCACCTGTGGGCGGTCGGTCCGCTGCGCCGCCGGCAGCTTCACGTCGATCTTCACCTTGCTCACGCCCTCGACCGCCTCGACGGCCGCGCGCGCCCGCCGGACGAGCGGCCCGGGGTCGTTCGGCTGAAGGACGAACCGGAAACGCACGAGCCCTTCGCCCTCGACGGTCAGATCCCGCACCCGGCCGGTCGATACGACATCGTTACCCTGCGCATCGGTGACGCCCGTAAGAGCCGCAGCGACGCGCCGGAGAAGTTGCTCGCCCGCGTGATCCATGATTGCTCCAAGAAAAAACCGACGCTCCCGATGGAGCGCCGGTCGAGGTCAGCTTACCCGTTCGAGCGGCTCTCGCGCCGCGCCCGCCTTCACATCGAGTCAGGGGTATGCAGGCGCGGTCTCAGACGACCGCCACTTCCCTGACTTCCGGAACCGCGGCGCGGATGCGGCGCTCGATTCCGTGCTTCACCGTCACCGAGGAGATCGGGCAACCGCCGCAGACGCCAGTCAGGCGTATCTGCACAACGCCGCCCTGATGGTCGTAGTCGACGAACTCGACGTCCCCGCCGTCGATCTGAAGGGCCGGCCGGATCGAATCGAGCGCCCCCAGGATTCGCTGGGGTATCGACGCATCGAACTCCAGGGAAGACGAAGTCTGCATGATCGAGTAATGTACGGATCGGGGGTACGAGGGTCAACCCGCTCGACCGCCGGGCCATGCGGCGGAACGCGTTGTCGTATTCGCGTTTACCCCCGAGTATACGTCCGGGTCCGATGTGTGCGTTGCAGGTGACCCGGCTCCTTCCGGTCAACAGCATACGGTTTCGGCATACATGGCGAACTTCGAAACGGCGGCGATGGCGGGGATCGCGGACGCTCCTTCCCCGCGCAACGAACGGGTTCTCGACTACGCGCCGGGAACCGTGGAGCGGGCGGCTCTCCAGGATGCCCTTGACCGGATGGCGGGAGAGACGTTGGAGATCCCGCTCATCATCGGGGGGAAGGAGGTACGCACGGGTGACACCGGCAAAGCGATCATGCCGCACGCGCATGCGCACGTGTTGGGCACCTGGGAGCGGGCCGGCGAGGACGAGGTTCGCGCCGCGATCGAAGCGGCGGAGCGCGCCCGACGAGAGTGGGCCTCGTGGAGCTGGGAGGATCGCGCGGCTGTCTTCCTTCGGGCCGCGGATCTCCTCTCCACGAGCTGGAGGCCGGTGCTCAATGCCGCCACCATGCTCGGCCAGAGCAAGACCGCGCACCAGGCAGAGATCGACAGCGCCTGCGAGCTGATTGACTTCCTGCGTTTCAACGTCGACTTCATGCGGCGAATGTATGAGGAGCAGCCGATATCCTCGCCAGGCACGTGGAACCGCATCGACTACCGGCCGCTGGAAGGATTCGTCTACGCGATCACGCCCTTCAACTTCACGGCGATCGCCGGGAATCTGCCGACCGCCCCGGCGATGCTCGGCAACACGGTGATCTGGAAACCCTCCGACAAGGCGCTGGTGAGCGGCTATTTCATCATGAAGCTGCTCGAGGAGGCGGGCCTGCCGCCGGGCGTCATCAACTTCGTGACCGGCGACGCGCGCGAAATCACCCGTGTACTCCTCCAGCATTCGGACCTCGCCGGCATCCACTACACCGGATCCACCGCCGTCTTCCAGGGCATCTGGCAGGAGGTCGGGAACAGGCTGTCCAGCTATCGCTCGTACCCGCGCATCGTCGGTGAGACGGGAGGAAAGGACTTCATCGTCGCGCATCCCAGCGCGGATCCCGTTGCGGTCTCGGTGGCGATCGTGCGGGGTGGATTCGAGTACCAGGGACAGAAATGCAGCGCGGCGTCACGCGTGTTCATCCCCGAGTCGCTCTGGCCGGAGGTAAGAGAGCGTACGCTCGCGATGATGGAGCAGATCCGGGTCGGGGATGTGAGGGACTTCCGCAACTTCATGGGAGCCGTGATCGACCGCGTCTCGTACGACAAGATCGTCGGGTACATCGCGGATGCACGGACCAGCGACTCTGCGGAGATCATCGCCGGCGGCCTGGCGGACGATTCCGTCGGGTACTTCATCGACCCGACGCTCGTCCTGGTGAAGGATCCCGGGTATCGCCTGCTGTGCGAGGAGGTGTTCGGCCCGGTGGTCGCCGTGTACGTGTTTCCGGACGCGCGGTGGGAGGAGACCCTCCGCCTGATCGACGAAGGCACGCCCTACGGGCTAACCGGTGCAGTCTTCGCCACCGACCGCGGCGCGATCCGCCACGCGAGCCAGGCCTTGAGGAACGCGGCGGGGAACCTGTACATCAACGACAAGCCGACCGGTGCGGTCGTCGGGCAGCAGCCGTTCGGCGGCGCCCGGATGAGCGGAACCAACGACAAGGCGGGGTCCATCCTCAACCTCATGCGGTGGGTGAGCCCGCGCGTCATCAAGGAGACGTTCGTGCCGGCTCGCGATTTCACCTATCCGTTCATGCGCGAGGAATAGCACCCGGCACTCGGCTGGCGGGACGAGAACGACCGTCGAGTCGCAAGAAGCACGAAGGGCGCGGACATCGCCGCGCCCTTCCGCATTCACGACCGCCGGCTGAGGTCAGCCCGCTTCGCCGGCCATCGCGTGCATGGGGCGAGGGCTCGGCATCAGGAACCGGTCCGCGATCTCCATGCACTCCGGCGACCCGAGGAAAAGCGGCGTCGTCTCGTGGAGCGCCTGCGGCTGGACGTCGAGGATATCCTGCTCTCCATTCGTCGCGCGGCCGCCGGCCTGTTCCATGATCATCGCCATCGGCGACGCTTCGTACAGCAGCCGGAGCTTGCCCTTCGGGTGATCGACGTCGCCCGGGTACATGAACAGCCCACCGTACAGCAGCGTCCGGTGGACGTCGGCAACCATCGATCCCACGTAGCGGGCGCTGAACGGCTTCGGGTTCTTCCCATCCACGCCTTTGAGGTAGTCTATGAGCTGCCGCTGCTGGATCGACCACCGGAGATAGTTCCCCTCGTTGACGCTGTAGATGCGCTGCCCGGGTGACGGGATCCGCATCCTCGGATGCGACAGGATGAACTCGCCGATCGACGGATCGAGCGTGAACCCGTGCACACCATTACCGGTCGTGTAGACCAGCATCGTCGACGACCCGTAGAGGACGTACCCAGCCGCGACCTGGCGTCGCCCCTTCTGCAGGCAGTCCTCGAGCGTTCCCCGGGGGCCTTTGCTCACCTTCCGGTGGATCGAGAAGATCGTCCCGATCGAGATGTTCGCATCGATGTTCGACGAGCCGTCGAGCGGGTCGTAGAGGAGTGCGTAGTTGCCTGTCTTGAACTTCTCGGGGATGGGACGGATGCCCTCGCCCTCCTCCGACGCCATCACGCAGAGATGACCGCAGTGGTCCAGGGCGCGGAAGATGACATCGTCGGCATACTCGTCCAGCTTCTTCACCTGGTCGCCGTGCACGTTGACCGCGCCGGTCTTCCCGATGATGTCCACCAGTCCGGCCCGGCGTACCTCGCGCGTGATCATCTTCGCGGCCAGCGCGAGGTCGTAGAGGATGTTGCTCAGCGCACCCGTTGCTTCCGGGAACTGTCGCTCTTCCTCGACGATGTGTCGTTCGATGGTGACTACAGATCTCTCCATGCTCTCAAACGGTTTCCCGACGAGAGGAGGTGAGCTCGCTCGCGAGCGTGCGGGCCTCCACCTCGTAGGGGTTGTTGTGGTACCCGTGGCGTAGCGTCGCCAGCGAGTACCGGATCGGGAACAGAGGGTCCTGCTGCCACTGTCGGACGTGAGTCAGCTCGTGCGCCAGGAGAGCGGGCGTGAGCCGCGCTTTGGGATTCAGTACGATTGTCCGCCGCAGCGTAACAGCCGCGGCAGGACCGCGCATCCGACCGAGAATACCACCGATGACCGGAACCAGCCGACCACGGCGGATGGTGATCCCGCCAGGGAGCGATTCGGGAGGGAGCTCCTCGGGAACGGTGACGCGTTCACCGAGGACCAGCTTTGCCAGCCGTTCGAACAAGATTCACCATTCTTCGCGGGACCAGTGGCCGCCTGCGGTGACCCGAATGCTCACGGTCCCTTCGCGATCCGTCCGGGCGACCGGCACATCGTATTGCTGAACGCGTGCCAGCACGGATGGGGATGGGTGACCGTAGCGATTCCTCCGACCGGCTGACACGACAGCCAGTTCCGGGCCGACTGCCGCGAGGAAGCCCTCAGATGTCGAAGTATCGCTTCCGTGGTGGCCGAGCTTCAGCACTTCGGAAGCGAGCTCGCGCCCATGTCGCGCGACGAGCAGTTCTTCGACCTCGGCACCGGCGTCGCCTGTGAGAAGGAGGTCGAAATCGCCGTAAGTCACCCTCACTATTGCACTAATCTGGTTCGGATCGTCAGGAGCGTCAACTTTGTCCGGGTCCGGCCAGAGGAACGCCATCCGGACCCCGTCGAGCTCCAGCCTCCGTCCCGTTCGGGCGGCCAACCATCGGCTCCTCCCGCGCTCGATCTCGTCGAGGAACTCCAGGTACGACCCTTTTCCCACCGCGAGGCCGGGCTCGAGGACGTGGGCGACCGGAAACGCCCTCATCACAGCGGCGACACCTCCGATGTGGTCCAGATCGGGATGGGTGACGATGAGGGCTTCGATGCGGCGGGCACCTCGCGAGCGGAGGAAGGGAACGACGCGTTTCTCGCCGGCGTCGTAGCCCTCTGTGGCCGGGCCGCCGTCGATGAGGATCCAGCGATCCCCCGGCGTGCGGAGCGCGATGGCATCCCCCTGTCCGACATCGATGAAATGCACCTCGAGCCCACGGGCGGGCGACCCGGGGAGCAGGGGCCATATCACCAGCGTGACAACTGTAGCACCGATACCGCAGATCCACCGCAGGCGAGGGGAGCGGCTGCGCAGGAGGCGCGCAGCGCCGAGACCGACGGCAGAGGCGACGAGCCATGTCCACCAGGGAGGGGGACCCACTGGACCGTGCCCGTAGGGTACCGCGGTGGCGAGTGTGGCCGTCAGGTCGAACGCGTCGAGGACGACGCCGGTCCCGTCGGCGATCAGCGCTGCCAGCGGCGGAACGAGCGGGTGCATGACAAGCGCTAGCGCGGCGCCCACCAGCGCGAGGCTGCTCAGCGGGATGGCCGGCAGGTTCGCCAGGATGGAGATCGGGGCCACCATCCCGAAATGGTGCGCGACGATCGGCGCGGTGAAGATGAACGCGGCGATGCTGATAGCGATCCCCTCGATGGGGGCGCGGAAAGGGCTGTTGACCAGCAGCCGGCGTGGGACGACCCGCAGCATCGGGGCGCGCAGCAGTACAAGGCTCAGAACCCCCGCGAACGAAAGCTGGAACCCGGCGTTCAGAATGGTGAGCGGGTCCCGGCCGAGGATGACGAACGCTGCCGCGGCCATGATCGCCAGAGCCGCCGACGGGCGCTGCAGGATGAACGCGAACAGCCCGAGGGTCAGCATCACACCCGATCGGATTGCCGACGGCTCGGCACCGATCATGGCCAGATAGCTCCAGGTCGCGACCAGCGTCGCGTAGATCGCCCGCCGTCGAGGTATCCGCAGGACGGCCCCGATGAGCAGGAATGCCGCGGCCAGGAGTCCAACGTGCGTTCCGGATATGGCGAGCAGGTGCGAAAGTCCGGCACGCGCGAACCGGTCTACCATCTCCCGATCCATGTACTCGCGGCGACCGAGGAGGAGACCCTCGACCATCGGTTGATGCTCGGGGAACAACTCCGCCATGTGCGCATCGGCCCGGGCTCGGACGCGAAGCCAGAAAGGGCTGTCCGCGGCGGAGTTCGCATCCACGATGACGCTGTCGGCGATCACGAACCCGTGATAGCGCGGATCGGCTGGCCAGGGGCTGGAGCCTTCGGCCGGGATGTACTCGCGCCAGCGACCGGTCACGGTCAGCACGCTGCCGGGAGGCAGATCCGGCTCGCCCGGCGGCATGCGCACGCGGACCTCGCCGGTGCAGCCGGGGAACCCACCGATCGAGGAAGCCTCGAGAGGGAGGCGCGGCGAGCCGGCCCCGGCAGCGCCGGCACGATGCGCGGCACCGAGCACTCCGCGAACCTCCACTCGCGCGTCATCGGCCAGCAGCGCCCGGCAGTCTCCCGCTGCGTCGAGGCGTGCGAACGTGCCTGCGACGCTGCCCGCGCCGGCCATGAGCAGGAGCAGCGTCCAGCCGTCCGCCCGTGCAGCGCTTCGCCTACGCGTTCGGTTCCCGAGAGCGAGTAGGAGGAGACTGGCGAACCCGATGAGCGGGAGGCCGAGCGGTAGGGAGAATCGAAGCGCGGGAAGGAGGCCGGTGAGGAAGGCGAGCAGCGCCACTACGAGTGGGCGCCGGAACTGGTTCAAATAGGCGGTTCCTCCGTTCTGCGTCGTTCGATGAAGAAATCGGCTCGGCGTTCGCGCGCCTCGCGCTGGCGAAGCGCTTCCCGGACCCGGCGGTCGTGCCGAAGACCGAAAAGGAACATCGCTACCATGCCGAGGAGGAAGGAACCGAACACCAGACCGACGAGCGAGATCCGGTACAGGGTGGTGAAACCGACGTCGATCGACACCCGCTCCCCGGCATTGAGGAAGGAGAAAATTGCGGCCACGGCAACGAGCACCGACACGGCAAACCAGCGGCCCCAGCCGCCGGTGTCGTGCCCCCTCATCGCCACCGACGGGCTCGGCGCCCTCCTGACCCCTTCCTCATGCCACCTGTTCCAGGGCTTCGCCAGCGATCACGCCGCCGAACGTAGCTCCGGTTGTCGAGGTCAACTGCACGTCGACGAACCGTCCGATCCATGAAGGGTCGCCCTCGAAGACGACCACCTTGTTCCCCTCGGTCCTGCCCTGTAACCCTCCACGCCGTGCTTCCTTCTCGACGAGAACCTCGACCGTTCGGCCGAGCTCGGCTCGGTTGATCTCCAGCTGAATCTCCCGCTGCAGCGCGATCAGCCGCTCGAGGCGGGAATGCGCGATCTCGTCGTCGATGAACTGCTCTCGCGGAAGCCTCGTCGCCGGTGTCCCCTCGCGCGGGGAGTAGCGGTACATGAACGCGTCATCGAACCGGACGCGCCGCATCAGGTCAAGTGTCGCCTCGTACTCTTCGTCCGTTTCGCCCGGGAACGCGACGATTACGTCGGTCGACAGCGCGATGTCCGGGATCGCTTCCCGTACCCAGTCGATCTTCTCCAGGTACTCCGCCACCGTGTAGCGACGGAGCATCCGCTTCAGCGTCCGGTCGTGGCCGGACTGTACGGGCAGATGGAGCTGCTTGCAGACGGAGGTCTCGCTGGCCATCACCTCCGCGAGCTCCCGGGTGAAGTCGTTCGGGTGAGGTGATGTGAACCGAACCCGCCGAACTCCCGACACGCTCGCGACGGCGCGAAGCAGCCTGGCGAAGTTCCAATCACCGTGCTGGTAGGAGTTTACGGTCTGGCCAAGCAGCACGATTTCCGGCACGCCGGCATCCGCCAGCTCATGCACCTCTCGCAGGATCTCGCGTGGGTCCCGATTCTTCTCGGGGCCCCGCACGTAGGGGACGATGCAGTAGGTGCAGCGGTAATCGCAGCCACGCTGGACCGGTACCCACGCCGAAACCGCCGAAACTCGTCGGGGACGTATTCCCTCGTAGTTCTCGAACGGATCGAAGGTGAGAACGCTGAGCCCCGGCGTGGATCCTCGCTGTGCATCCAGGACCGGGAGGCTCCGGGCACGCGGGGCCGTCAAGGTCGGCCGCGCGGCTTCGATCGCTTCGGGAAGCTGACGGTAGGCGTCGGGCCCCATCACCAGGTCGACTCCACCTGCCATCCCGAGCAGTTCATCGCCCATTCGCTGCGCCATACAGCCGGTGACCCCGATGATCAGATCCGGTCGGGACTCCCGGAACTGCTGCAGCTGGCCGACGCGTCCGATCACCCGTTGTTCCGCGTGATCCCTGATCGCGCAGGTGTTCACCAGGATCACGTCCGCGTCTTCCGGCGAGTCCGTGATCTCGTAACCCCGTTCCGCAAGGATGCCCTGCATCAGCTCCGTATCGCTGATGTTCATCTGACATCCGTACGTCTCGATGTAGGCCTTCCTCATCCTGCCTCTGGGGTTACAACTTCTCACGCCTCGGAGCTGTCGATCTGCGCGGCGACCGGGTTCAACTCGAGCTTTTCTCGCGGATCTGGTCGCCACGTACCCGCCCACGACAGCGAGGGTTCGCCGGGGCACCGCCCTCGCTCGGCGTTGTTGCGCGACCGAGCGCGGAAGTGCGAGGGGCCGGCGTCGCTCGGGCAGCAGCAGACCGGGCCGTCGACCCGTTCTGCTGTGCTGCTACGCCCGCGCGAACTCCTCGTAGAGCGGATACCGAGCGCACAACTCGCGGATCTCGCCACGAATCCGACCGATGGTCTCGTCGTCGGACCCGGTGAGTGCCTCGTCGATCAACCGAGCGATCTCCCTCATGTCCGCCTCGCCAAGACCTCGCGTGGTCAGCGCCGGCGTCCCGATCCGAATGCCCGAGGTGACGAACGGAGACGCGGTCTCGCCAGGGACGGTGTTCGTGTTGACCGTGATCCCCGCTCGCTCGAGCGTCTTCTCGGCGTCCTTGCCGGTGATTCCCTTGTTGCGAAGGTCGACGAGCATGAGGTGGTTGTCCGTTCCGCCCGATACCAGTTGATAACCGCGTTCGATGAGCGCCTCCGCGAGCGTCTGTGCGTTGCGGATGATCCGCGCCGCGTAGTCGCGGAACTCCGGCTGGAGCGCCTCGTGGAAGGCGACCGCCTTACCGGCGATCACGTGCATCAGAGGCCCTCCCTGGGTTCCCGGGAAGATCTGCTTGTCGATCGCTTTCGCGTGCTCCTCCCTGCAGAGGATGAGCCCTCCGCGAGGCCCGCGCAGCGTCTTATGGGTCGTCGAGGTGACGACGTCGGCCCACGGCACCGGACTCGGATGCAGGCCGGCCGCCACCAGCCCGGCGATGTGGGCCATGTCGACGATCAGCCGCGCGCCGACCTCCCGCGCGACGTCGGCGAAAGCCTCGAAATCGATGATCCTCGGATAGGCACTGGCGCCCGCTACGATCACCTTCGGCCGGTGCTCCCGCGCCAGGGATCGCACCTGGTCGTAGTCGATCCGATGATCGTCCGACCTGACGCCGTACGCGACGACGTTGTACAGCCGCCCGCTGAAGTTCACCGGGGACCCATGCGTCAGGTGCCCGCCCTCGGACAGGTTCATCCCCAGCAGCGTATCGCCGGGCTCCATGAACGCGAAATACGCGGCCATGTTCGCCTGCGCGCCGGAGTGCGGCTGCACATTCGCGTGATCGGCACCGAAGAGCGCGAGCAACCGGCTCTGGGCCAGACGCTCGACCTCGTCGACTACCTCGCAGCCTCCGTAGTAGCGCTTCCCCGGATACCCTTCGGCGTACTTGTTCGTGAGCACGCTGCCCATCGCCTGGAGCACGGCGGGCGAAACGAAGTTCTCCGAAGCGATCATCTCGAGCTGATCCGCCTGTCTCTCGGCCTCAGCGCCGAGCAGACGATGGATCTCGGGGTCCGTCCTGACGAGGGAGTCCATGCTCATTTATCTGAAGGTCGTGAAAGCGATTTCGAGCAGGCGAATGGTAACGTGATCGGGGGGCCGGTGTCGAGGGTCGGAAGGCTCGTCGTGGTCACCTGTGACGGCCCGGCCAGAAGCGATGCGCCGTTCCCGGCAGAATCGGGGCGGCGCATGTCGCCGTCCGCTTCCGTCCTTCAGATCTCGCGTCGCTAGAACGTGTACCGGAGCCGAAGGAGCGCCATCCGCCCCACGTTGGGTACTCCCGGGAAGCTGCGGTAGTCCTCGTCGAGGAGGTTCTGCACGGCCAACTGCACGGCCGCGTTCGGAAGTCCGGGGATCCTGTACGCTGCCGATACGTCGAACAGCGTGTAGGCATCGACGCACGGCTCGACGCCGGAGCCGATATCGCCAAGGCATGCCGTTCCACGATACACGCCCGAGTCGACGGGATACTTCGCCGTGTATCGAACGCGGCCCTCCGCATCGAGCCCTATTCCCTCATTGTGGTAGCTGACGGCCAGGCTTCCCTTCCGCTTGGGCGCATTGAGGGTCACGCGGCTTCCGCGTCGGGTCTCGAACACATCGTCGCTGACGAGCGAGAATGAAGCCTGCACCGACCAGTTGTTCGTGAGCAGCGCGGTGAGCGCGATGTCGGTCCCATACAGGTCCAACTCGTCATCGACGTTGTAGTACGTCATCAGGAGCTGCGCGCTGTTGGCGTTCACGTCGGGCGACGAGATCACCGCGACGGGGACCTGCCCGATGCCGTTCGCCACCACCGGCGCCTGCTGCGCCGCGAGCGCCGCGGCCTGGTCCGCCGGCATGCCCGACTGCTCGTAGAACTGCGCGAGCACCGTCTGCACCTGCGGGAGAGCGGTCTCGACGTTGAAGTGAATGAACGGCGTGCTGATGGTCAGCGGCGTCACCAGCTGCTCCCTGCGCGCCCACCACACGTCGGCAGCGACGAGTAGCCGCCGCCCGAGGATACCCTGGTAGCCCAGCTCCAGCGTTGTCGAGGTGGACTCGCGGATCGGGGGAATGTCGGGCACCTCGAGTTCGCTGACCAGCCCGCGTGCGTTCTGCAGCGCCGGATGGACGTAGTCGAGATCGACGGCTTCGGCGTTGACCTGCGTGGCGAGAGCCTGCACCAGCTCCGGCGGTAGAATGAAGCCCTGGCCCGCGGCCGCGGCGGCGAACGCCTGCACCGCGCCTGGCCAGAAGCCCCGGGTCTGCGCAAGCGGGAGGAGGGTCGCCGAGGTCACTCCCGGGATTCCGGCAAAATCAGCGAACGGAGACCGGACCTGATAGCTCTCCGGATCGCCGAACGAAAACCCGTCCGATCCCGTTCCCTGGATGCGCAGGCTGTAGCCCAGTCGCGCCGCCGACTCGATCGGAATGGGCGCGCCCAGGTCGAGGAACTGCGTCAGTGCGTTCGGGGTGGAAAATGCCCGGTTGAAGCTCAGCCTCAAGGACTGGTCCTGATTGGGCGTGAAGACGATCGCCGCCCGCGGAGAGAAGATCGGGTCGGGCAGTACCGAGTGGTGATCTACCCGCCCGGCGAGGACGATCTCGAGTTCGGGAGTGATCTCGGTTTCCGCCTGCAGGTAACCTCCGATCTCCGTGGTCTCGTCCTCCTCCTCGTACACCCCGTTGATCGTGCCTTCGGTGATGGGGACGGTGCGCAGGAGGTCGAGGCCGTAGGTCAGCCGCTGCGCCCCGTCGAGCAGGCTGACGCCGTGCTGCACCTGCGCGACGAACAGACGCGAGCGATCGCGGACAGGGGTCCCGTCGCGCAGAAGATACGAGTCGCCTGCGTCCGAAAAGTTCAGGTATGCCTGCGCGAAGAAGTCGCGCCAGCTCGTCCGGGCCTGGACGAAGGCATAGCGCCAGTCGACTGCCTGCCCGGCGCCCAGCCCCGTCAGCTCGATGCCGTTCGCGTTCGTCAGCCCCCCGGAAAGCACCGTCAGCATGTCCGGCGTCGGCCGCCAGTCGGCTCGGACTTCCCCTCCCCATCGCTCGACGCCGTAGTCGCGCCGGGCGATGCGGGAAATCCGGAGGTCGGCCTCGGCCTGGCTGATCCCGGTCGCTCGCATGAGATCGGCCCGCCAGAAATCCGGATCGCTGTCGAACTTGGCGCGCTCGGCTGCTTCGACCGGATCGTCGTAGCGCCACTCGTCGGCCCTGAGGTACTGCCCGGAGACCTTCACGCCGAGGTTCTCGCCCAGGAGGTGCGCCGTCCGGAACGTCCCATGGAAGAGGTCGCGTTCTCCGCCCGTCACACTGATCGAAGTTCCGGGCGAGGTTAGCGGAGACTTGGTGAGGATGTGCAGCACCCCGTTGGCGTTGTTCGGGCCGTACAGGGCGGAACCCGGGCCGAGCACGACCTCCATCCGCTCGACGTCCTCGTTCGTGGTGGGGATGAAGTGCAGCAGGTTCACCCTCAGCGAGGGAACCGCCGCGATACGGTGATCGCTGAGCGTGTACAGCGCTCCCGAGAAGATGTTGTTGAAGCCGCGGGTAACGATGTTCGCGCTCTGCACCCCGCTCGTCGCGATATCGACACCCGTGACGGCGCGGAGGTGATCGACGGGGGTCACCGCCGGTCGGACCTCGATTTCCTGCTCGTTCACGACCTCCGTTCGGGCCGGAGCATCCAGCGACCGCTCCTGGCGACGGGACGCGGATACGACCACGGGATCCAGGTCGATGGCCTGCGCGACGAGATCGAAGTCGACCGTCGTCGTAGCCCCCTCGGCCACGCTTACCCCTTCCTGGCGCCCCGACGCGTACCCGGTCATCGACACCGTGATCGAGTACTCACCGGCGGGAATCGAGCGTATGAAATAGCGGCCGGTCTGGTCCGCGATCACCTCGGTGATCCGGCCGCCAGATGGACTCGTGACCTGGACGAAGGCAGCCGGGAGAGGCGCCAGCGTCTGCGCCGACCGGACCTGCCCGGTAATCGAGCCCGTTTGGGCCTGACCGGGGCTGGTGAGGAAGATGCACAGCGCAGCCACGCACCAGACTACTCGGGCGAGTGTCACCGTTCTCATCGCCATCGTGTTCTGGGGATACAGGGAAGGCCGGCCCCGAGATCGGTCGGGCCGGCCGGGCACGCCATCCTCTTCGACCAGGTCGAGGAGTGCTTGTGAGGGTGCGAGGAGGAATCGTGCGGATCGCAGGAGGAGTTGCGAGGTCCTGGCGAGTCAGCCGTACCCGGCATCGGCCGCCTAACCGACGCTATGCATCCTACCTCCCGCCGCCAGCGGCGTGGATACGCAAAGCGACGTAGTCCCTGCTCCTCTCTTACGTAGACCTCTCGCATCATGTCCAGATCCGCTTCAGGTTGCGGATCTCCTGGATCCGCCTTTCCGCGATGCGGTCGGCAGCCAGGTACGTCGGCAGGTCCTCTTCCCGCGACAGCTCGAAGAGCTGGAGAAGGGTATCGTAGATCTCCCCCGCCTTGCGCATCGACTGCTCCCCGTTCCAGCCCTTCAACTCGCCGTACACACTGATCAGCCCACCGGCATTGATCACGTAGTCCGGGGCGTAGAGTATGCCCTTGTCGTGCAGGATCTTCCCGTGGCGTGGTTCGGCCAGGACGTTGTTCGCTGCCCCCGCCACGACCCGGGCTTTGAGTCGCGGGATGGTGTCGTCATTGATGGTGGCTCCCAGAGCGCACGGAGCGAAGACGTCCGCTTCGACGTCGTAGATCCCTTCCGGAGGGACGGGGGTGGCGCCGAACTCCTCCACCGCGCGCCTGACTCGTGGTTCATCGATGTCGGCGACGAGCAGGGTGGCCTTCTCCTCCGCGAGGTGGCGACAGAGGTTGAAGCCGACGTGCCCCAACCCCTGGACGGCGATCCTGCATCCGTTCAGGCTGGTCCGTCCGAGCTGGAACTCGACGGCGGCTTTGATACCTCGGTAGGTGCCGAACGCGGTGGCCACCGACGGATCGCCGGAGGCGCCCGGGAGGCCGGTGACATGCCGCGTCTCCAGGTGGATCAGTGCCATGTCATTGACGGACGTACCGACGTCCTCGGCGGTGATGTAGCGCCCGCCGAGGCTTTCGATGAACCGGCCGTGAGCTCGGAAGATGGCTTCCCGCCTCGTCGTCTTCGGGTCGCCGATGATGACGGACTTGCCCCCGCCCAGCGAGAGGCCGGCGACGGCCGCCTTGTACGTCATCCCCCGGGACAGCCGGAGGACGTCGGTCAGCGCGTCGTCCTCGGTCGCGTAATTCCAGAAGCGGGTACCACCGAGAGCCGGACCGAGGGTGGTGTCGTGGATGGCGATGATCCCGCGATATCCGCACGACGGCTCATGACAAGCGACAACCTGTTCATGGCCGTACTTCGTCATCAGGTCGAACAGTTGCATTTCGTGCCTCCCCTGCCCCTACCCGGCCGCGTGCCGATGACATGCGGCGTCCTTTACAGCGTCGCATGATCGAATCGGCAATCCGCAGGCCGCCACCCCCTCCTCCGTCGCGCGGCACGGCGGTCGGACGCGCCACCGTTCCCGGTGCGATCAGGCGTCGTACGTGTAGAAACCCTCGCCCGTCTTCCGTCCCAGCCGTCCTGCCGCCACGTATTGCCGGAGCAACGGGCACGGCCGGTACTTGTCGTCGCCGAGCCCTGCGTGAAGCACCTCCATGATCGCGAGACAGGTGTCCAGGCCGATCAGATCGGCGAGCGCGAGGGGGCCCAGAGGATGGTTCATCCCCAGCTTCATCACCGTGTCGATCGACTCCCGATCCGCCACCCCTTCCATCAGACAGTAGACCGCTTCGTTGATCATCGGCATGAGGATCCGATTGGAGACGAAGCCCGGAAAATCCTTCGCTTCGGCCACCGTCTTCCCGAGGGCTTCCGCCGTCCGCCGAACGGTGGCGGTCGTCTCGTCGGAGGTAGCCAGGCCGCGGACGAGCTCGACGAGCTTCATCACGGGCACGGGGTTCATGAAGTGCATGCCAACCACCCGATCGGGTCGCTGCGTCGCGGACGCGATCTCGGTGATGGAGATGGAAGAGGTGTTGCTCGCGAGGATAGTGG
Organism: uncultured Gemmatimonas sp.; assembly: GCA_964544905.1. Taxonomy (GTDB): domain Bacteria; phylum Gemmatimonadota; class Gemmatimonadetes; order Longimicrobiales; family Longimicrobiaceae; genus WHSP01. The sequence continues at coordinate 7,814 of CAZJEH010000001.1, read as the reverse complement.
GCTCCGGGACGATTCCGTCCAGGGCGCGGAAGAGATCGAGCTTCGCTTCGCGTTGCTCGGAGATGGCTTCCACCACCAGCTGTGCATCGGCGGTGTCGGCCAGACTGGTGCTGATGCGGATCCGGCGAAGCGCCTCATCCTTGCGGGCGGCGTCCAGCTCGGAACGGCGGATCTGCCGGTCCATGTTGGCGGAGATGGTGGAGAGGGCCGCCTGCAGCCGTCCCTCATCGACATCCACGAGGGTGACGTTCGCGCCGTGGAGCGCGAAGACGTGGCCGATACCGTTCCCCATCGTCCCCGCGCCTACAACCGCCACGCTATCGATCTCCATGTCCCCCCTGACATTACTGGTGCGAAGGCAGACTCACGCGCGACGCCCGTGCGCCGCCGGCGCCATACCGCACTACCGCATGGAGAGCCACGCCCCGAAATAGATGAGGATGACCCACAGCCCGGTCGCCACGATCCATCCGGCAAAGTTGTAGAATCGCGCCGTGTCGCGCATCCGGGCAGACCGGCGTGCTTCCACCGCCGCGGTCACGGAACCTACCTCGGCGACATCCCGGATCCCGATCGGGGTAATCGACCCGACGAGCCCGGCGCCGCCGAAGCAGATGGCCATCACTCCCGCCGTCCACAGCGTCAGTAGCAGCGCTCGGTGGCGTTCGGGAGCGGTATCGGCGCCGATCGCATCGTACGGGAAAGCCAGTATGCACAACACCGCGAATCCCACCGCCACCACGAGAGACGTAGCCCAGAAGCGTCCCGCGCTCATGATGCGACCTCCGGTTGGAGGCGAGTGTCCACCAGTGGGCGAAGGGTGGCCATTCGCGGCGCCGGTGCGACGCGGGACCACCGCGCGAGCACGATCGTCCCCGCCAGCAGCACCAGCGTTCCGACGATACCGGCCTCGGGCCCGAACTCTCCCCCGGTCCACCAGTCTTCGCCCGTGGGAGTGCCGGTGTAGAGGGGAGTGTCGAAGCCCAGGCCACTCACCGGAAAATCGAACAGGCTCGACATCGTCCAGTTCCACCCTGTGTGGACTGCGGTCGCGAACCAGAGCGACCGCGTCCGGAGGTAGCCGATCGAGAGCATGACCCCGGCCAGGAAGATATTCAGAACCGCCAGCGGGGTGATATTGGGGTTCTGCAGGTGGAGGACCGCGAAGAGGATGGAGGCCGCGATCGTAGCCGGCCACGGCCCCACCCATTCGACGAGCACCTGGTACGGATACCCCCGGAAGATCGCCTCCTCGAAGGCGGCGGCGGCAGCAAAGAAGAGAAAGGTCCAAGCAAGGAAGATGGCGTACTCGCCGGCGGTGCCACCGTCGTCGACAAGGCTGGCCGAGCGCGTTGCCAGCAGGAGCACGATCCCGACCCCGATCAGCGCCCCCCCGAAGGCCAGACCGAGGATCGTCTCTCCGATCACGCCCCGGTGAAGCGCGAACCCGAGAGCCCCGAACGGCCGCCCGTCGAGCCTCGACAACATGACCCACCCGGCGACCAGGGCCGCCACCAGGGTGGCGACCAGGCTAGCCCACTGAAGCGGCTGCCGCGGGAGGACGCTAACGGCCATCTGCCCGAGCGCCGAAAGGAGGAAGAAGCAGAGGAAGTAGCCGACGATCCGCAGGACCGGTCCCGGCCGCCTGCGGACCCCCGCCGCTTCCCGCTCCATCTCCGCGAGCGCGGCGGGCGGCTATGCCCCGAACAGGGTCCGCGCGCGCCCTCCCGCCTTCGCAGCGATCGCTACCCCCAGCGCGACCTTGACCAGATCGGCCGCGAGGAACGGCGTCAGCCCGAGCACCAGCGCGGCCGACCACCCGTTGGTTATCGCGAGCCAGGAGAGTCCGCCCGCATAGATCATGGCGAAGCCGACCATGAACGCCGCGACGTTGCGGAGAACCGACTTGCCGGCCATCAGTCCAGCCACGTACGCGGCCAGCGGGTAGGCGAGGAGGTATCCGCCGGTAGGGCCAAGCAGGTAGGCCGGCCCGGCGCCCGCGAGCGCGAACACCGGCAGTCCGGCGGCGCCCGCCGTCAGATACGTCAGCGCGCTCGCGGCGCCCAGCCGCGGCCCCAGCATCGCACCGGCGAGCAGTGCGACCAGCGGCTGGAACGTGAACGGAACCTGGGTTCCCGGAACGGGCAGCGAGATCTTGGCGGAGATCACGATCAGTAGCGCGAACGTGATCACGCCCACGATTCGCCGGCTCCATGGAGTCGCCAGTGCCTCCAACCTGCTCGAGATGGTCACATCGCTGCGTGGGATCGACATCTGTATTCTGGTTCGGGTTGTGAATCGACCGGCGCAACGGGGTATTCGCCGGGTCGGTGACAATGATGAGTCCCTTCGGTCAGAGCCTTTCGATCGACATCGCGACCGCGCTTCCGCCCCCGAGGCATAGCGTGGCCAGACCGGTTTCCAGTCCACGTTGCTCGAGTGCGTGGAGGAGGGTCGTCAGTACCCGGGCGCCGGACGCGCCGATCGGGTGGCCTAGCGCAACGGCCCCTCCGTTGACGTTCACCCGCTCCCAATCCCAGCCGAGCTCCCGACCGTCCGCCAGGGCCTGAACGGCGAAGGCCTCGTTCGCCTCGATCAGGTCGTAGTCGTGGATGGAGCGGGCTTCCTTCTCCAGCAGGCGCCGCACCGCGGTCACCGGCGCGAAGAACAGGTCGCGTGGGTCCGTCGAAGCGACGGCGTAGGCCGAGATCCGCGCCCTCATCGGCAGACCCTCGGCCCTCGCGTACTCCTCCGACGTAACCACCAGTGCGCTCGCCCCATCGTTCAGCCCCGGAGCGTTCCCTGCCGTGACCACCAGTTCTCGGATGCCCTCGGGAGCGTCGTTCGGGAAGGCCGGGCGGAGCCGGGCGAGCGATTCCAGCGACGTGTCCCGCCGGGGGGATTCGTCCTGCGCGACCACGGTCGGCTCCTTGCGCCCCGGCACCTCGACGGGAACGATCTCGGCCTCGAACCGGCCGGCGTCCATCGCCTCGACCGCCTTGCGATGGGATTCGACGGCGAAGCGATCCGCCTCCTCTCGCGAAATTCCGGCCCGATCGGCCGTGTATTCGGCGTACCCGCCCATGTGGCACTCCCCGAACGAGCACCAGAGCCCGTCATGGATCAGGCCGTCGACGATCTCCTGGTTGCCGAACTTCACCCCCTGTCGCATCCCGCGGAGAAGATAGGGTGCGTTCGACATCGACTCCATACCGCCGGCGACGTAGACGCTGCCATCGCCGGCCCGGATGGCCTGCGCCGCGAGCATGACCGCCTTCAACCCTGAACCGCAGACCTTGTTGATGGTCATTGCGGAGACGGTGGGTGAGATCCCGCCGCGGATCGCAGCCTGGCGCGCCGGAGCCTGCCCGGTCCCCGCCTGGACCACGTGGCCCAGGATCACCTCGTCCACCGCGGCCGGATCGATACCGGCACGCTCGACGGCCGCGCGGATTGCCACCGCCCCGAGCTCCGGCGCCGTCAGCGGCGCCAACCCGCCGAGGAACCGACCGATCGGCGTGCGAACGGCGCTGACGATCACCGCGGTCCGCGATGGATCCGACTGCCTGGCGTTCATCTTCGCATCTCCCGAATCCCGCTTATACGGAGGCGAGGACCTCGACCGGCTCCAGCGCTACGTCCTTGCCCTCACGAACCGCATACCCCCAGGGCGTGGCGGCGTCGTGCGTTGAAATGAGCAGCCATCGCTCCTCGACGGCGCGTGCCAGGATCGCGCGCTTCGACTCCAGCGTCCTCAGCGGCTCGACGTCGTACCCCATGATCCACGGGAGAGCGAGGTGCGCCATGGTGGGAGCGACGTCCGCGAGATAGCAGGCCGTCTCCCCTCGTGACTGGATCAGCACCGACTGGTGGTAGGGGGTGTGTCCCGGCGTCACCACCACGCGAATGCCCGGTACGATCTCGACGTCTCCCTCCACGAACCGGAAGCGGCCCGCCTCATGGACAGGCTCGTAGTTGTGGGGAAGGTAGCTCGCCCGCGTCCGCTCGTTCGTGTTGTGAGCGTAGTCCCATTCGCCGCGCTGCACGTAGTACACCGCGCGAGGGAACGACAGGCGGACCTGTCCATCCTCCGCAAGGTACGTGTTGCCGCCGGCGTGGTCGAAGTGAAGGTGGCTGTCGACCACGCACGTGATGTCGGCCGGGGTGAATCCGAGGGCATGGATGGCGGCCTGCAGGCGGTCGGCCCCGGGATGGCCCGGCGGCGGCGCGTTGTCCACCCCGTAGATCCCAACGAACTTCTCGTTCTCCTTGTTCCCGATCCCGGTCTCGATCAGAACCAGCTCGTCGGGCGTTTCGACGAGCACGCTGCGGACGGCGAGCGGGATGCGGTTCTTCTCATCGGCGGGAATACGCCGCTCCCAGAGGACCTTGGGGACCACGCCGAACATCGCCCCGCCGTCGAGCCGCTGCAGGCCACCCTCGATCTCGTGGACACGCAGGTCGCCGACCATCGTAGTCCGGGCCAGCGGGAGGTCGGCGGTCGAGCGGGGAAGCGGATCAGGGGTCATGCGATATCCATCGAACGCGGCATCGCGCTGCGCCGACGACGACGCGGGCGGATCGGCCGGGTACGCATGAACGACTCGAGCGCCTTCCAGTCGGTTATCTCGCGGTCCTCGAGGAAATCGAAGAACCGGATGAGCAGGCGCGCTGTCGCTTCGGCGTCCGGAAGAGCGCGGTGGTGGACCGTCATCTCGATGCCGTAGTGGTGGGCGAGCGCGCCGAGAGCACGCGACGGGAGGTGCGGAACCAGGCGCCGCGCCAGCCTAACCGTGCAGAGTCGGCGGCCGGCCAGCGTGCTGCCGGTGCAGCGCTCCATCTCGGCACAGAGAAACCGCCAGTCGAAGTTCGCGTTGTGCGCGACGAAGATTCGGCCCGCCAGTACCTCTCGTAAACGGGGCGCGATCGACTCGAACCGCGGCGCTCGCATCACCTCGTCGTTGGTGATCCCGGTCAGCGAGGAGATCACCCGCGGGATGGGGCGACCGGGATGGACGAGACTCGAATAGGTCTCGACGATACGGCCTCCGGATACGACTACCGCTCCGACCTCGATGACCCGGTGGCCGAACCCCGGCACGCCGCCGGTGGTCTCGACGTCCACGACCACCCAGTCCTCGTCACGCAGCGAAGATCCGCCGAGCAGCGCGCGCGGGCTCGCGAGAGACCATACACCCGCCTCATCCACGTCGAATCGCGAATCGGCACCCAGAAGGGCGAAGACCGCCGATGCCGCGGCGCTCGGGTTGCCCCGCAACGCCAGAACCTCCTCGGCCACCGCGGCCGTGGTTGCCGGACCCCGCGAGAGCAGGTTCATCGCCTTCTGAATCAGGACGCCCGACGGCCGGAACTCGACTCCCCCCACCACCTCGTTCACCAGATGTCCTCCCTGTACACCGGGAGCGTCATGCATCGGGCACCGCCCCCGCCCCGGACCAGCTCCCCCCCCTCGAAGGCGATGACCGCGCGGTCGTCGTCCTCAACCTCGACCTCGCCGGTCAGGAACTCGATGGCGTCCACGATCCGATAGCCCGCCTCGCGCTCCATCTCCCGCATCGTCTCTTCGTTGCGCGTGTACCCGAGCACCACGCCCGGGCGAACCGCGACGAAGTTGCATCCGCTCGCCCACTGCTCACGCTCCTGCAGCACGGGATGGCTCCCCCCGCACCGGATCGGGGACAGCGGCAGGTCCAGTTCCCTAAGCGCGCTGAAGAGGTCGGTGCACTCGCGTACGGTGCTGCTCGTCGGGCTGTAGTGAAGCACCGGCAGCCGCCCGGGCCCGAGGAAGTACGGCGGGTAGATCACGCAGTGGTCGCGATCCACCATCGTAAGGATCATGTCCAGATGGATCGCCGGGCTCTCGGGCGGCAGCACGACGATGATGATATGCTCCACGCCGGCGCCCGCCCGCAAACCATCGACGAGCATCTCGATCGCCGCCGGACTCGACCGCTCGGATAGACCGATCAACGCCAGGTCCGGCCGGGCGATCATCACGTCGCCACCCTCGATCGTGAAGTCGCTCCGCGACTCGTCGGACCCGTCGTAGATGAACCCGTCGTTGGCGAACCCCGGGTGGTAACGGAAGAGTGCTTTCATCAGCAGCTCCTCCGACCAGCGCACGGCGTACTTCATCGCCCCGATGATGACGCTCTGGTTTACGACCATCGCGGCATCGCGGGTGAAGAACAGGTTCGGCAGCGGGGGTAGCTCGTAGCCGACCTTGTGCAGCAGAGTCGCGAGCGGGCCCTGGGGTGCTTCCTTGCCCTCGATGAACAGTCGGATCAGCTCCGGCCCCGGCAGCTCGTGGAGGTGGCCGGCGAGCGGCTCCGACCCCGAGAACTGCAGCACGCGTTCGATCAGAAACCGGCGGACCTCCTCCTCGTCCACGATTTCCTCGAGGAGGTCCCGGAGTTCATGGACGGTCGCGAAGCGGGCGAGAACTGCCCGGAAGCGCTGATGCTCCCTACGCGCCTGCTCCAGATCGATGATATCGTCGTAGAGGAACTGCTCTCGGTTGGATGGCGTCACCGCCAGGAGCTCTGCGCCCGGCGTGTGACAGATCACATCGCGGAGTGGTCCGATCTCGGACGTCACCCGGACTCTGCTCGAACCCCCTCCGATGCTGCTGCGCATGCGGAGAAGTTAGCTCCGGTCCGGATCCTTTGCCAGCGGGGGGAGTGCCGTCAGGTACTGGCCAGGCGGCTGTTGAGGGCGAACGCCAGTCCCTCCATCTCGACCACCATGTCGACGTTGCGGAGGGCCACAGTGTCGGGCACGCGCAAACGCACCGGCGCGAAGTTAAGGATCGCCTGTACCCCCGCCGCGACGATCCGGTCGACCACGGCCTGAGCGGCATCTCCGGGGACCGCGACCACCACGATCTCGATCCCCTTCTCGACCAGAACCCGCTCCATCTCCTTGTCGCTCAGGATCTGCTGATCGCCCCATGCGACCCCGACCTTCGCGGGATCCGAGTCGAAAACCGCCTCGATCTCGAACCCTCGCGCGCGGAAGTTCTGGTAGGAAATCAGCGCGCTGCCGATCTTCCCCGCCCCGACCAGCGCCACCTTCCAGGTCCGATCGAGGCCGAGGATCTCGGTCAGCTCGCGCAACAGCTCCGCGACGCCGTACCCCAGCCCGCGTTTTCCGAACGACCCGAAGACCGACAGGTCCTTCCGCACCTGAGCCGCCGTGGTCCCCGATCGATCGGCGAGCTCATCGCTCGAAATGGTCGCTTGGCCCGCGGCTTCGGCATCCTTCAGGAGCCGCAGGTAGAGGGAGAGACGACGGACGGTCGACTCCGATATCCGGGCCGAGTCCACCTCGGGAATTCGTGCTTTCCTGGCCACTACTCGCGCAGCTGCTGGGTTTTGTGAAAACATTCACAAGATACCGGGCTGACCCGTTCGCCGCAACCCGGTCCATCGCCCATCGGCCAGTCAGAGTGCGCGCTCCGGTGCGCGTATTCGGAGTAGCCTCGAGCCCGGCCCCGTCACGCCTTCGCGGCCTCGTGCGAGCGCGATTTCCGTGACTTCACCGCCCGGCCGGCAGAAATGCTGGCCCGGCCGGAAGGGCGAGTTAGATTCGCCTTGTGAGTCGCGAGGTACCATCGGGCGCCATCCGTCCATCGACGTCTGTCACCGTGAACGCCAGGGGGAAACATGGGCGAGGAGCGTAGCATGGGTCTGACGCGCAGGGGTTTCATCGCTCGGTCCGCGATCGGCGTAGCGGGCATGGTGTCAACGCCGGCTGAAAATCGGACACAATCGTCGGACGAAAATCGGACACTC